>JBIKYI010000122.1:0-7259 GCA_044355355.1 Limnothrix sp.
TCAGATTAGCTATACCCTATCGGGGGATTTCCCCAGGGATTGGTGTCGGGTGGGGGGCATTGAAGGGCGCGAAATTTTACCCCGGCAGCAAATGAGCTTAGTGCTGTACTTCCAGGTGGAACTGGATTTTTTCGAGAAACATGATGCGATACGTCCCGGCGGTAAGTTGGCGTTGGACTATCGGGGACAACTACAGATCGCCTCGTTGATGCCCGGTCAAGCCAAACAGGAAACCCAAATTTGTCCGTTTCGCCTCCATATTCGCCCCGACAGTTTATATCTCAATTTTTTGCCAGACTTTTACCGGGAAGTGGATTTAATTGGGCGACTGCTGAAAATTTTTGAATTGGGCTTTGAGCCAGCCGTTCAAACATTGGATACCCTGTGGGCACATCTCAATCCCCTCACTGCGCCCCAATCGATGTTGGATTTCCTTGCCCATTGGGTGGGTTGGCCGAGTGATGTGCCTTGGGATGTAAATACCCAGCGGCAACTGATCCGTCGGGCAATGTTGCTCTATCGGTTACGGGGGACGATGCGTGGTTTGCGGCTCTATTTGCATTTGTATACGGGTCTATCCCTCGACCAGCCCGATACCCCTGAGGAGGAACGCCAAATCCAGATCCAGGAGGTGTTTGATGATGATTTTATTGTCGGGCAGGCTCGTTTGGGGGTCGATACGATTTTGGGGGGAGGTCGTCCCTATCACTTCATTGTGCGGTTGCGATCGCCCCAACCGGATCGTCTGGATCGCCGCTTGATCCACACCATTATCCAGCAGGAAAAACCCGCTTTTTGTAGCTATGACATGTCCATCGAGGCGATTAATCGACCCATTACCCCTAGTTAATTTGTTACTGTCGCGATCTTTCACCCTACCACTTTAGTCCCATCCAGCCCTGTTTGTCGTCCCCCTATGGTCAGATCCTACCCCTTCCCTGCCGCCCAAAGTTTCCAACGCCTCCAGATCAATGACGGGCTGTTGATGACCGCAGACATTTGGCGACGCGCCCATTATTACCATCGTCACCGTCAAAATTTCGTCCATCAGGCTCTCTATCATCCCGCGATCATTGATGGTTTGGGGGTGGCAGTGGTGGATCCCCCCGATCAGTTGCAGTCTACCTACCGGGATGCCCGCTGGATCGAGGTGCAACCGGGCATTGCCATTGATATGGAGGGGAATCCGATTGTTGTGCCCCAGCCCCAGACCTTTCACATTGAGTCAGAGCCGCCGACCAATGGGACTTTGCTGGTGTATCTGGTGCTGAGTTATGTGGATCCCGATGAGTTGCAGACGGTGGTGGGCGATCGCCTGAGTGTCACGGAGCAATTCCGCATCGTCGAAAAAACCACCCTGAACCTTAAGGATATTGAACTCTGTCGCATCCTCCTCAAAGGGGAAGAAATTAGCCTCAAGCCTGCCACCAAAACTTTTCAGGCGGAGGTCAACGAAATTGATTTTCATCATCGCCCCACCGCTCAGATGCGTCCCGTCGGGGAAATTCGTCTGGCTCAACTCACCGCCGGGAGTAGTGCCGAGCAGATCGTCACCACCCAACTGAGTAGTCTGTTAAAGGCAGTTTCGGTGGTATATCCCCGTTACCAGGGCATTACCACCATTGAACGGATTGCTGCCACCCAAGCCCGCCAGAGTGGTAAACAAGTGCCGCTCGATATTTTTCCGGTGGATTGTGATGTGTTGTATGCGCCCTGGTCACTGTTGCAAAATTATGCGGCAAGTCATCTGGAGAAGTTGAGTAATACCCTTGCTCAGGGAACTACCTTGGTGATTAATGCCACGTTGCAGGATGCGGCGTTAAATCGTAGTTCTTCGGATCAGGAGATTGAATTCCAGGTGCGGCAACTTGTACAAGCCCTGGATCCCCTGGCGACTGGGCTAAATAATCCTCTGGTGGGAGATGGGGCGATCGATGCGTTTCATCCTTTGCGGGTGGAGCCATTTTTCTTTGCCCAATGGCCCCTGGTGGAGGGTGTGCCGTTATTGGTGTTTCAGTGGGGGGCGATCGTGCTGATTGTCGGTGACATTGTGCCCTATTGGGGACCGGATGGGATGTTGCAGCGTCCCCGGGAGGTGATTCGCACAGCCCAGGAGTTTGGGATTAATTTGCTGTTGTTTGCTTGGCAGCATCGCACCTATCTACAGCTCCAAAAGCAGCTTGTGACCCCGATCGCCCAGAGACAGAGCCAGGATTCACTCCAGAGTCGTTTCCCTAAGCCGACTTCCTAATGGTGTTGTCCTAATCTGCCCGAATCGCTCCTGAAAGCCTGTTTTATCTAAGTTATCTAGTTGTGTCACTGAAGCTAATACGATGTCCAATCTGATTTTGACTGAAATTTCAACGTCCTCCTTGACCTATGACCCCAGTCAACAGGCGACGACGTTTGAGGTGACGGTGACGAATCAGAGCGATCGCTTTGCGGCGTTTCGGCTGGAATTGTTGGCGGTGGGGTCGAATCAGAAAGCCAATACCCAAGCATCCAATGTGGACTGGTATCGCCTCGCGCCGAATGTCTCCTCGAAAATTCCTGGGGGCGATCGCACCAAATTTGAAGTGGAAATTCTGGGTGTGCCGCCTATTTCCGAGGATTTTGGTTTTACGGGCACGATTAACCTGACGGTGCGGGTCTATTCCATCGAACTCGAAACCGAAGACCGTCAAGTGATCCGGCTATTAATTCCGGGTCAGGGTTCCCTGCCGCCCCACCTGATTTTGCCGGATCCCAATGTGAGTGTGGCTCCCCTCGGCAGTATCGAAATTCCCGTCTCGATTAATAATCCCAATCGTCAGGCGATCGATGTAATTCTCAAGCTGCGGGGCTTGCCGCGTCCTTGGGTCAAGGAAGGACTAGAACAGCACATTCATCTGTTGGCACAGGACAGCAAAAAGACTTTTTTCACCTGCAATATCCCGGAACCCTCCCTCGCTGCCCAACGGGATTACCCCCTGATTTTTGAAGCTGCTCCCGTCACGGGGGTGGAGTCCTTTCTCCCCGTGTATGTCAATGCCAATTTAACGGTGCTGCCCGGTGGTCATGTTGCCCTGGTCGCCCATCCCCTATTGCAGACATTGCCAGAGCGCCCTCGACGTTGGTTTAATCCGGTTAAGGGTAAGACGACGATTCAACTGCGGCTAGCGAATCTCAGTAACATCGAGCAGTCCGTTGAATTATTTGCCCAGTATCAGGTTTTTAAGAAGAGAAAGAAACCCAAAGGTCGCTTCCGTTGGCCCTGGCAACCGAAACCGCCTGTTACCAATGAGGGAGATCTACTGGAACCCTCTTTGGGCGATCGCCCCCTCGAAGCCAGCCTTACTTTAGGCGATCGTCACCTGGAACTGGGGATCGAAACCTCAGAAAACCCCACAGAGATCACCGAAACCCTAACCATCGAACAGTATCTGCCCTGGATCGGTTTACCGAAGGAAAAGGACATCGAGATCCAGGCGGAACTGACCAACCCCCAAACAGAACTCCAGGGCAAAAACCAAGTTATTCCCCTCAAAATCTATCCCGTTATTCCCCTGTGGATCCAGGCATTTTTGCTACTCCTGTTGGTCGCTCTGTTTGGCACGACCTTCTTTAAACTGGGTCATGTCCCCCACCTGGGAGGAGCCACCTCCGTAGAATTTAATGCCCGTGGTGATGAAGCGATCAGCGTCGGGAAGGACGGAAGGATCCGACTATGGCGGGTGCGGGGTTCCTCGTTGCGGCTCAAGCAAACCCTCAACCGTGGCGACAGAACAAATCGATCCATCCGGGTAGTGAAGTATCGACCGATCAATAATGACCAAGCCGTGGTGGGTTTTGAAAATGGTCAGATCGAACTTTGGAATTTATCCATGAAGCAGCCCCAACCCTTTAGCACCATTAGCCAAGATGACCGGATTTTTGACCTTGCCCTACCGGAGGATGCCCGTTCTGTCTATGCCGATGCTGATGCTGTTTTTAGTGGTCATGGCAGCGGCATGGTCGTGCAGCGGAGTTTTTCAAATCCAGAGGGTAACCCCAAACTGTTGTTTGATAAAGAACGATCCTATGCGGTGCAGGCTTTGTCGTTGGTGGGTATGGCGCAGCAGTATTTAGCTGTGGCGGGACGTAGCAATAAGCTTGATGTGATGGATCTCAGTCAGCCCCGTAATTCGGAACCCCTCGCAAAAGTGCCCTATCGGGAAGGTGGGACGAATGATTATATTGTCAGTTTGGATAGTCCCCTCAACCGCCCGAATATGTTGGGGGCGAGTGATACCCAGGGTTTTGTGTCTGTCTGGACGATTGAAGCTTGTGTGGCGGCACCGGATGCATATGGTAACCGGGGGGATTGTAAGTTGTTGGATGAGTGGTCTGGGGTGAGTGATGCGATTATCCGGGCGATCGCCTTTACCCCCGACGGTTGTTTCCTTGCCACAGGCGGCGACGAAGGCATTATTAAAGTTTGGCCCCTCACGCCGGCAGGGGTCAGGGATCCCGATTTCCCGAACGGCAAGATTATCGATGTGCTCAAGACCTCAGTGAATGCCGTGGATATTTTGCGCACTGGCGAACAACTCACCGTGATTAGTGGCGCAGATGATGGTCATATCCGCCTTAAGTCCGTGCATCTGAGCGATTTTCCCCATGAAGGACATGCCTGCCCCCAGCTCTAGAGTTTGTGAGTCTCAAGCTTGTAAGTCTAAATCTTGCAATCTTTAAAGAAAACGGACACAAAAGATTTGTTTTTCGGGATCTGGATCAGAATGGGGGGATAGCATCACCCTCTAACCTGGCGTTCTTCTCCTAAGTCTTGCCTAATTTTGTAATCAGATGAGCAACACAGCTACGTTCAATCCGCTCTCCGTTATTCTGACTTCTTCTGGTACGAACAGTGTCGAACCAGGACAGGTCTTTGCTCTCGGTGTCATGCTGAGTAATCGCGGTGAGGAAGAACTGATAGCGATTGTGTTCATTGATAATCTGCCGTCGCCGCTGTATCAATGGTGTACTGCTGCCCAGGAATATTTATCCCTCGCACCGGGACAGAGTGGTGAGGTGGTGTTTACGTTTCAGATTCCGCTGGAGGCTTTACCCCAGAGTTATTCTTTTTCGTTGATTGTTGATATCCCGAACCGTGAATATACGCCCCATGCCTATACGCAATTGCTCCAGGTGGTGTCGCCAAGCCAGGAGGTGAGTCCGGAGAGTGATCCGACTTTCATGGTGGAGCCTGCTTCTTCGGTGAATGAGCCGATTGTGTTGCAGCGGAGTGAAATTCTGCCGATGCCGGTGACGATCTATAACCGTTCTGATCGGGTGGATCGTTTTCGGCTACGGTGTATGGATTTGCCGCATGATTGGTACAGGATCGAGTATCCCCCGGATGATGAGGGGATTGGCTTGATTGTGGCGGCGGAGAGTTTGCGGTTAAATCCTGGCGATCGCGGGGATATTATTCTGCATTTGCATCCGCCCTTTGAGGCGATCGCCGGACGTTATGAACCCACGATCCAGATCATCTCGGAAAATGAACCGGAATTGGGTTTGTTTGATGTGATCTATTTCCAGCTCCAGCCTGTTTATGATCTCCAGGCGGTGTTGCAAACGATTGTCGGTCGCGCCAAGAGTAAGGCGGGACAGTTCGAGATCTGGTTAGACAATGGCGGCAATATTGAACGCACCATTGAGGTCGCGGTGTCGGACTCGGAGGAAACGCCCCTCTGTACCTATGACATTACTCCCAATCCGATTATTGTGCCGCCCCTGACGAAGGGCATTGTGCATCTCCGGGTACAGCCGAATAAGCGCTGGCAACGACCTTGGTTTGGTGGCGATCGCCTGATCAACCTCCGTGTAAGTCTGACAGATCGGGATGAGCGTCCCCTGACCACGAATTTACTCCAGGGCATCTTAACCTGGGCAAAACGTCCCTTTTGGCAGTTATTGCTGTTAATTTTGGTGGTCCTGGGGGTGAGTGGCACTTTAATTTGGATTATCTGGCGGCTCTTTTTTGCGCCCTATGTGATGCCCACCATCACAGCCTTTGCGGCGGAGGATACACGTTATTCGGCGGAAAATGGCGATACGGTGCGGGTCAGTTGGAAGATTAGCGACCCCAAACATCTACGGACATTGCGCCTCGTGGGGCGATCGCCCGATGGTCTGATCATCAGTGGTCCCATTGAATTTACCTTTAATCGCGGAAAAATGCCCCCGGAGTTAGCCTCCTCCTGTAGCTTGCAGAAAAAAATGTTCCAATGCCGGAATGTACGCACCGACGCAAGGGAACCAGGAACCTATGAATTTGAATTAATCGTTGTAGCAGAAGGGCGACAGGGCAATGCCTCCCTCAACAGTGGCTCCGACAAGGTAATCATTGATCCGATTCCTCCGGCTCCCCAACCCCAAGTCATGCACCTTGCCCCCATGCAGGCGATCTACCAGGAACAATCCTTGATGAACGGAGTTGCCCAGGTCAAAAGCAATAGCCCGACCCAAAATCAGACCAATAATCAAACGACTGCACAAACTAATGCAGAGGCAACTGGGATTAAATTACGTTGGGATGTGAACCACTATAAAAATTTACGATCTTTAACGCTGCAATTACGGCAGGGGGATGGTACACCGATCAAGGAAATTGTTCTGCCCTTTGTCGCGCCGGGACGGTCAAAGGTGATTATTCCCCGCGAATTACGAGCCTATTGTCAATTTGTTAATGATATTTTGATGAGTTGTAGTGGCTTTCCGACGGGTTTAACGAAGGCTGGGGAATATTCCTTTGCAATGACGGCGATCGCCCTCCAGGGGGCAACGGAAGAAGATCAACCAGCGGAACAATTAATCGAATCTGATCTCGTGAAGATCCAATCCTTACCGCCTCGTCTTGCGTCGTTCCTGGTCAATGGTCAGCCTGCCCAGGCAAAGTACCTTGTCCCTGTGGATCAGGGGGATACACCGCCCATGGTGCGCCTCGCTTGGGATGTCATTGGTGGCACAGACACCCGCGTCCAGTTAAATCCTGTGCCGGGGGATGTACCCCTCAAATCGGTGCTAGATATCCCCCTTGGTCTTGATCCTGGGGAAACGACCCTGACTTTTTTGGTGACCAATGATGCAGGGATGAATATCACCCGTTCCCTCTCTTTTACGGTGTTTGATCCGACTCCCACGGATCCCGTTGCGGCGGCGGCGGAGGCGATCGCCCAAGCTCAAGCTGCTGCTGCCGAAGCTGCTAAGACACCACCAGCATCTGCTGCCCCTGG
>JBIKYI010000106.1:0-7556 GCA_044355355.1 Limnothrix sp.
GGGCTGTTAAACCACCGCCATAGAGTAGCCAGGAATTTTGTTGTTGGGGGTTTAACCCAAAGGGCACACTCGATCCAAAGGCAAGGGCGGGATTTTTATCGATGTAATAGATGCTATTGGTGTGACCGCATTCGACTTCTGCGGTTTGCACAACGTCTAAAACCTTGAGACTGGGGGCAAGTTCGTCGGCGGCATAGGGGGTAATGACAAAGTGACCATTGGTCATTTCTTGGACGCGACGGCAAATTAAGTCTGCTGCCCCAAAACTAATATCACTGGCTTTTGACCAACTGGTTGCCATGCGCCAGTGGATGTGTTCTTTGGTTTGGATGGCTGGACTGTCTTGGGTGGGGGATTCTTTGGGCTGACAGGCGGCGATCGCCGTGGCGGTAGCTCCACCAAGGGCAGTATTCCGAAGAAAATTGCGTCGTTTCATGCATCTGTACTCCAGTGCCAAGAAAAGGAAAAAATTGCCAAGCTGAAATTAACGATTGAATTGGCAAAACCAGGGGATTCTCAAACTGAATCTCTCCTGATTATTTAATTAATTACCTGATATTTAGATAAATATTTATTAATGGATACCTAGGAAATTTCTGCCACTTTTTGGTTTTCTAGTAGGGTTTTATTGCGTAACAAATCTTCAACGGTCACCCGCAGGTTGCGATCGCCGTCCACTAGAAATTGCAGTTTAATCCGGTCGCTTCCTGGATAGCCGACTGGATCGAGGGTGGCTATGGTTCTTGCTCCTTCGCGATCATTCAAAGGTTTCACATTGGCTTGTCCCTGATTAAGGTTTCGGGTCACCAGGCGATCGCCATCAAAATAAATTTCTGTGCCTGTTTTTTGTTCGCCAAGTTCACCAATAATCAATTCAATACTCGGCTGTTGATCAATCGATGCCCCAAGGGTAATTTCAATCGGTTCTGTCATCGGATAGGGCTGTCCCTGGGGAATAATGGGTTGCCAATCATGGCGATTTTCCCGGCGATTCCAGTAGCGAATTCCGTAGCTATGGTAGAGAAAATCTTTCAGTTCAAAGCCCTGCGCCAACTGCAATGCACCACAGGCGATCGCCCCAAAAGGATTATCCTGTTTAATCTTTTCGGACGGAAAATATTGACTGATCCAAGTTCTCACAGCCGGAATTTGACTGGTTCCACCAACTAACAAAACCCCATCAATATCCTCTTTAGTGATGCCATTACGACGCGCCTGCTGTAGCACTTGGGTCATTAATTCATCGAGCTGCAAGAAAAAACCCTGTTGCTCTAGGATGGCTTCAAATTCTGGACGATCTAAATTTAATTCATAGCTCGCAAAGGTTTCCGCATTATAATAAACTTCGCTAGCTTTACTCTTCGTTGATAGGGTGATTTTTAGTTTTTCGATCAGTCTTAAACTGAGGGCATCTTTGGGCAAATCCAGCTTCGTTTGAAAAGCATCAAATAGCCAGTTATCTAGGTCAGATCCCCCTAGATTTTTGCCTGCCTTTGCTATTACTTTTGCCGTTCTAATTTTTTGGGATTTATTCTCTGCGAGGGATTTTTTTGCCCAACGTAAAATAAAACCAGTGGGTTTACTTTGCCCTTGACCAAGATTCAGATCAACCAAGGAAAAATCCACTGTACCACCACCAAAATCTACCACTAAAACCCGTTTTAAATCTGCTGCTAAAGCCCCATAACCAAGGGCAGCGGCAGTTGGTTCATCTAAGAGTTGAATTTGCTGAATTTGTTGTAGGGCTGGCAGAGCATCGCAAATGCCTGTAAGCCAACTGCGGTAAGCTTCAAAGCTATCTACTGGCACGGTTAAAACTAAGCTATCTAGGTTTTCACCTTGGGCTTGAATTTCGCTTAAAATTCCTTCGAGAAACAATTTTCCTGCCTGTTCAAAGGTCATTTTAATGCCGTCTAATTCCGGTAAAAAACCCTGAACATTTGTGCCAATACCGCGCTTAAAGTTACGAAAAAAGCGGGGGGAATTTTGGCTGTCTACACCGCGATCGCCCACCTCCTGACCGAGATAAACCTGGGGAATAGCGGCATCCTCAACATAGAGCACCGAGGGGATCAGAGGGGGATTGCTGCCAATTTGCTGGGAAAAACGACCCAAAGGGATGATCTCCGCTTGTTCCTTGACCGCATTCCAACGGGTGACGACGGTATTACTTGTGCCAAAATCCACTGAGATCGCCATAATCTTTGTGCTAAACCCTTCAAACCTGATGACAACCTCAGTATTGTAACCAGTTCAGTGACGGGGTTGATCCTAGGATCTCGACGTGATCTCAATCAACAAGCCTAGCGATTTTGTCCTGAGTATTAATGCTATAACCGTCACAGAAAAACCATGATGCGGTTAGCCTCCCAGCCCAGGGTACTTTTGGGGTGACTGTCTAAACTAAAGACATCGAGCAATGATTTCTTCTCTTCCCCTGCCTAATCACTTACCAGCCACAACAATCATGAATGTACTAGATATTTGTCAGGAAGAAGTTTCTACCGGTTTTTTGTCCTATCGCCTCGCGAGACGACTACGGCAAATGCAATGGGAGCAAAGCGTGAATGCGATCGAGTCGGCAACCCTTGATTTTCTCGCGCAACATATCGCCGAAGGGAAGATCATCGTTTCCTCTGCCCATCTGCTCTATTCCAGAAACGACTGGCGACAGTTAAACTAAAGGTCGCAATTCCCTCTAGGTTCGTTATTGTGGCTAAGCAAAGATTGGATATTCTGCTCGTTGATTTAAATCTCTGTGAGTCGCGCCAGTTGGCACAGCGGTTAATTCGGGCGGGGGAAGTGAAGGTGAGCCAGAGGGTTGTGGATAAGCCTGGAACTTTGATTGATGTGGATGCGGCGATTGAGGTGCGTGCTCGACCACCTTTTGTGTCGCGGGGCGGGGAAAAACTGGCGAAGGCGATCGCCTATTTTCAGATCCCAGTCGGCGATCGCCTTTGTCTCGATGGGGGGATTTCAACGGGGGGCTTTACCGATTGTTTGTTACAGGGAGGCGCGAAAAAGGTCTATGGGATCGATGTCGGCTATGGACAAGTGGCTTGGAAAATCCGTCAAGATCCCCGGTTAATCCTACGGGAACGCACCAATTTTCGCCATCTCACCCCAGAGGATCTCTACCAAGAGGATGGCGATCGCCCCGATTTAGCCGTGATGGATCTCTCCTTTATCTCCCTGCGCAAAGTTTTGCCGACCCTCTGGACATTATTGACAGAACCGAGGGAAGCGATTCTCCTCGTTAAACCCCAATTCGAAGTCGGTCGCAGTCAAGTGGGTAAAAATGGCGTTGTTCGTGATGCCCAAGCCCAAGCCCAGGCGATCGCCGATGTCCTCACCACCGCCCAACAACTCGGTTGGCAACTCCAGGGACTCACCTGGTCACCCATCACAGGTCCCGCCGGCAATGTTGAATATCTTCTCTGGCTCAGTACCAAAACCACCGATCTCGCCCTCACCCTACCCGAGATCAAAGCCATGACCGAGGAAGCAATGGCAACCCTGAAATGAGATCTAAATCTTTAACCTAAAACCTTGGCGCATACATCATCACCAACACTCCCAACAGAGCAATACCTGCACCCAACAGGTCAAATTTATCCGGCATAACGCGATCCACCAGCCAACCCCACAGCACCGACAACAAGATAAAAATGCCTCCATAGGCAGCATAGGCTCGCCCAAAATTTACAGGTTGCAGAGTCGGCACAATGCCATAAATCGCCAGAATAACAATGCCCAAAAATGCCAGCCAAACGCTCTTTCCTTCCCGTAACCACAGCCAAAATAGATAACCGCCATCACGAATAACGGTAAAGATTGCAACATGATTAATAGCTAGCCAGAATTAAATTGAAAACGATTTAAGGCATATATAGCGCTTTCGTCTTTTATGAGGCACAGTAGCAACAATGAGAAAACCAATTTCTGATATTCTCTATTGTCACTTCATTGATCGCAAAGACGATCCCCTCTAGCAAATCTTTATATGTCCTTGCTTTGAGTTTTCTTAGGATTGCTTTCACCTTTGACCACATATTCTCTATTGGAGAAAATTCTGGCGAGTATGGTGGTAAATATAGCGCTTTCGCTTTAAATGAGGCACTAGCTGATAATCAAAGCCTTTATTCAGCTAGAAATGTGTGTACTTCATTTAGGACGAAAACGCTATATTACATTCTTGATTCTCGGAAAGTGACAAAAGAGAGACAAGTTTTATGCTGACCTCCAGGACAGATTTAAGAAGTTAAATAGGTGATGAAGATCAGCGATTAATTCAAGGTGAAAACTTATAAAAAGATTATACAATGCCAATTCAACTCAGCCGATAAAGTCAAGTTGCTACCTATTGAAAACAGCTCAGGAGATTGCATAAAATTTACGTCCAAGAGTCTTTTTACTGCTAAATCAATCCTTGGAATAGTAGGTAGCAACTTAAGTATTAACTGCATTGCTTTAACGTTTCGCCTGAACCGCCACAGATTCCGACATATTATTCTCTGTTGCCGTCAATTCCATGGTGTAATTTGTTCCGGTTGTGTCGCCCAGTACATCCACCTGAACCTTAAAGAGTCCCTGGCTATCCGCCGTCACTGTGGTTGTGTTTAAGCTGCGGGTTTGATCGCTACTGCCGATGCGCACAGAGCCTAAGCTAAATAAGGAAGTACCAGGACGAGTTGCTTGTCCCGTTACTTTAATCACGGCTCCTGGACGGGTTTTGCCCTCTAGCACTAAAGCATTGCCGATAAAGCTCTGTTGGGTGACGCTAGGCTTGAGGGGGATAACGCCAGTGGTGGTAGCCGGGGTTGTTGTCGTAGTCACGGGAGTTGTGGTTGCTGTAGCCCCTGTTAGTTGAAACGACCAACTAAATTGGCTGGTGATACCTGTTTTTGTGACAAATTGGGCTTGTAGAGTATTTGTGCCAATGTTGAAGGTGGTGGGTGTGACCTTGTAGAGGAGCGTTCCGCTGGACGTATTGACGGACAAATTTCCACCTATTAGATCGCTGCCGTTTAACAGAAATTTAATGCTGCTTAGCTCGATGTTGGGTTGGTTGGTGAGTTGGATCTGGATGGGACTATTGCTGTCGATGGTTGCGTTGGTGCTGCTGGGGGTAGGATAGATTGGCTCTACGCTCTGGGCAGTGGCGGACGGGATAGTGAAGATGCTCGTTGCGATAATGCCTGCTGTAGTGATGAGGCTGAGACGGAGCATTTGCATACATAGGTTTTAGGAGTGACATTGGGCTGATAGGTGCTTTCAGACAAGCACGGTAATAGGGTACTGTCATGCTAGATGATTCTCCGGTTCCCTCGTCGCTGTTGATTGCAAATGTTATCGGTTGCGCGATTGGGTTGATTGATACCGATGGCAATGATCATTATCCTGATTTGCCTGGGATTTTTTGACGACGGGCGATCGCCCAACTGTCTAGTCAAGACTCCTGCTTTATGCTGTGAACCTGATTCCTTAATATTTCTTCAAAGACCTATCCTGATTGGCTTATCGGCTGATGTCCCTCCATGTTTCGGAGTAGCATAGTTAGACAAAGTTTATTGAATTGAAAGCAAAGGGGTAGACGAATGCAAAAACCGATTTTAATTGGCGGACTGGGTTTGTCTTTGGTGTTGGCGCTGTTAACCCGTTGGGAAGCCAGCATTTTTGATGTTGGGGAATGGCTCTTCTGGGGGGCGATCGCCCTGGGTGGCTTGACCCTCTGGAAGCAAAAACCATCATCACTGGTCATTACCGACACGAAAACCCCCTTGGCTAAAAAAGAAGTGGAACAGGCGATCGCCAAAGCAGAGCAATGGCTGGAGACGCTCCAATTAGATGCACCGAATCAAGACTATTCCCCCTTGAGCAAAACCCTGGATTCCCTCAAAACCCAATTTGACCGCACCGCCCTCACTGGCGTGATTACCGGGGGACGTGGCACAGGTAAAACGTCACTCCTTAGGCAATTGGCAGAGGCTACATATATCGATAGCTGGACAGAGACACCGCCCCTCTTCACCGACCTCGCCAGCTATGACCAAGCCGCCCAGGAGCAGGTTTTTGCCGCTGATTTGGTCTTATTCCTGATTAATGGTGACCTGATGGCATCCCAGTGGGAAACCCTCAAACATTGGCTCCAGGCACGTCAGAGGATTATGCTCGTCTTCAATAAACAGGATCAATACCAACCCGAACAGCGTCAATTGATTTTGGAGCAACTCCGTCAACATGTGCACCCGGCGATCGCCCCCAGCGATGTTATGGCAATTACCGCCGCGCCCCAGGGCATTAAGGTCAAACAAATCCAAGAAGATGGCACTGTCACAGAATTTTTTGAACAGCCAGAACCCGAAATTACCGTTCTAGAAAATCATTTACAAACCCTCTGCACCGATAAAGCCAGTCAACAACAATTAGTCTGGTCTACCCTCTGGCGCAATGCCCAACTGGTGCAACATCAGGCTAAACAACAACTAAACAACCGCCGTCGGGAACGCGCTTTACCCATCCTCGAAAAATATCAATGGCTCGCCGCTGGGGCAACCTTTGCCAACCCCGTCGTAGCCCTCGATCTTCTCGCCACCGCTGCCGTCACAGGGCAAATGATTATGGACGTGGGTGAAATTTATCAACAAAAAGTTTCCCTCAACCAAGCTCAAGCGATCGCCACCGCCATCGGCAAACAAATGGTACAACTCGGACTCGTCGAACTCTCCACCCAGGCGATCGCCGGAATCCTCAAAACCAACCTGATCACCTACGTTGCCGGAGGAGCCGTCCAGGGGGTAAGCGCCGCCTATCTGACCCACATTGCCGGGTTAAGTTTAATCCAATACTTCCAAGAACAGGATCCCCACAGCCCAGTCGAAGGCTTGAATATCGAGAAACTCGGACAAATTCTCAAAACCATGTTCGAGCAAAACCAACGGGGTCAATTCCTCCAGACCTTTACCCAAAATATTCTCACCCGGCGATCGCCCCAAGCAATTGGTTAAGATTAGCCATACCCAAAAAAATCATAAAAGTCATGGATATTGAATTAGAAAATTTAGAAGCATCCGTCGAAAATTTATTATCTGCGGCAAAAACCGAGTTAGCCGAGCGCAAACTCCAACAACAGCGGGACGAACAATACCAGGAAATAATCCGCCAACGAGAAAGCAAACTCCACCCCCTCCTCAAAAAAGTCGAGGAGATGATCAGCACCTACCATGCCGAAGGCTATAACAATGCCGAAATGCTACAACAACTTGAGGAAAAAGCCGCCGATATTCGCCAAGAAATAGCCGAAATACCCCAAAAAGCTGCCGAGATCGTCGATAGTCAACTCGTCCTCCGGGAAGAAAGACTCTTTGAAGAAAAAGCCCGTGAAAAGGTCGTCAGTTGGCAACGGGATCTCCGGGATGACCTCTTAGAAATGGTACTAGAACAAAAAGACTTTTTCAGTGCCACCGACGCGGCGATCGCCATCCGGGGTTACCTCGATGACCTCAAGGAGATCGGCGCATTAGAAGAAGTCGTTGATGCCCTCATTAACCAGATCA
>JBIKYI010000107.1:0-7548 GCA_044355355.1 Limnothrix sp.
AGTCACCCCAACCGAAATATTCAGAGCATTAGTCAAAATCGGATCAAGCCCATCAAAGGGATTAATCTGTTTAGGAATTTGCGTCAGGAAGTTGATCACCCATGCTGCGATGGTAATCGTCAACCAAATCGTTGTCGCAAGGGGAATGACAACGAGCAATCCTGCGATCAAGTCATTTTTGAGATCTTGCTTCAGACGTTCTAGCACAGTATTACGAATAGATTATGTGTGTGGAAAAAACAGATGACACCGACTTGGTGGAGACAGATAGAAGCCTGAACCAATCGACAAGCTTTCCCCAATGAATTCTCCGACGGTAAACGATACGCAATATTAAGCAAGCACCAATGCCTTCTATTTTACTGAATTTCAGACAACAAAAAGGGGGAATTTGCCCTTTCGTCTAAACATCATTGAAGATATGCTTCTGATATTTTCCTGTTAAGGGCGGTGTCATCGTCTCGCTAGCTCTAACTATCAAGGGAGTCGTCGGCTTGATTCCCTCCCATGTTTTGGGTGCTCGCGACTGGTGCAGTGGGACGCTTGTTTGCCCCTAAAGCAGTCTGGATACCAATCCAACCTAAGACGATATAACCCAGACCCAGCAGTAAACTACGAATGCCAATTTTGATCGCCTCTTTGATCACGGTGTTGCCTGCGATTTTTTGTTGTTCAATGCGGCGTTTGGCGACTTCACTGCGCAGTTCTTCTAGTCTGGTGTTGAGGGCGTTGGGGTCGTTGGTGTAACGCTGATAGTTGATGAGTTCTTGTTTTTGCGCCTCAATGGTGGCGATTTGCTGTGGGGGAACTTGACCTTTGGCGAGGGCATCATCGATCGCCTTGAGCTGTTGTTCAAGTTGTTTTTTTGCTTCTGGGCTTTGGGCTAGGGCTTGCAACTGAGCATATTGGGCTTGAACCTGTTGTTCTTGCTGCTGAGTTTCTTGTTCAATTTGCGAGATGGACTGATCGCGAATTTGTTGGAGGTTATCGATGTGGAGGGGAATGAGGAGAAAAAAGGTCACCCCTAAAATTAAGGACAGAATAAAGCTCAGAAAGCGGACATCTGTGATCGCAGGTTTGAGGTTTGCCTTTTGATCAGTATTTAAGTCCACCCAGAGGGCAAGCATCAGGGCAATCATCCCCATCATGGGGGTCGTCCCCTGGCTCACTAACTGATTGGTAAAGTTGATTTGCCAAGTGTCCTGGAGGGGGGTAAGCGGAAAGGCTGCGAGGAGGTAATCGACTAATGTGGAGAGAATCAGGACTCCCCCTAGAACTTTGAGGCTCAGGGAAGTGAAAGAACTTAGGCGAACATTATTCATACTTTATGTATCGGTCAGTGAGGGTTTAGTGGTGTCGCCACTAGAATGTAGTAATGCTATTTTAAGAGGCATCGTTCGCCTTCTGTAAAGTTTATGACAAAATTCCTAGAGATCTTGGATGACAAGTCTGATTTGGTGAACCGCGCACTCCGCATCATGGTGGGACGAATTGAGGAGGCGATCGCCAAACGGGGGATTTGTACCATTGCTCTGGCGGGGGGTAGCACCCCGAAACCCCTCTACGAACACCTGGCGAGTCAGGGTTTGCCCTGGGAAAAGATTCATGTTTTTTGGGGGGATGAGCGTTACGTCCCCGCTGATCATCCCGACAGTAATCAGAGGATGGCAAGGCAGGCTTGGCTCGATCGGGTCGAGTTCCCGGCGGCGAATATTCACCCAATGCCAACGATGGCAAATGATCCCCACAGTGATGCCGCAACGCACAACGAGGAATTAAGGCGTTTTTTCCAACTGACTGGTGATGAGATGCCTCAGTTTGACATCATCCTGTTGGGCATGGGGGACGATGGACACACGGCTTCTCTGTTTCCAAACACCGAGGCGCTGGATGTAGGCGATCGCCTGATCACCGTAGGGAATAAAGGAGACGATCCACGCATTACCTTCACCGTTCCTTTGATCAATGCTGCCCGGAACATTATCTTCCTCGTCGCGGGCACAAACAAACAGCCAGCCCTCCATAAAATTTTTCACGAAAATATTGATCCAAAAGATTATCCCAGTAAATTAATCCAACCCCAGGATGGTCGTCTATGGTGGTTGCTCGATGCCGATGCGGGGGAACAATTATCCCCGGATGAAGCCGTCTATACTCTGAAATCTTGAAATCATAGATAAACTCTATACAATAAAACAGGAATAAACCAAGTTATTAAACCTGTTAAGTGTTCCCCGTGAGAGAACTCTTTTCCCACTGATTCCCGCCCTCGATTCTCTATCTGTTACAAACGCTGCCATGGTTAGTTGCCCGAATTGTAATCACCAAAATCCTGACGGAGCAATGCAATGTGAAGCTTGCTATACGCCCCTCGCTGCTGTGGAAACGGCAACATTTCATCAGGGCACTTGTCCGCAATGTGGCGCGTCGGTACAGCAGGATGCAACCTTTTGCGGCCAATGTGGCTTTAACCTAAAAGCCAATCTCCAGTCACATCCTAGTCCTGCCATTCCTGAAACGAATATTCCGGCTCCCCTCGAATGGGCTGCCCCCACGGTGGCGATCGCCTCTGCTGCTAACGCAATCGAACAGCAGACACCAGTGACTGTCAGCAATCCGTTAATGGGTGCTGCCACACAAATCCAACTCCCCTCGGTGAGTCTACTGCATGTGCAAACCAATATTCCCCTAGAAGTGCCGAATAATTTAGAGGTGATTCACATCGGTAAACCCAATGACGTTGTACCACCAGATATTGATATTTCCGGTTTCCCCAATTCCGAGGTTGTTTCACGGGTTCATGCCGACCTACGGGTTGAAGAGGGGCTGTTTTATCTAGAAGATACGGGGAGTTCCAATGGGACTTATGTGAATCACGTGCCTTTGCCTGCGGGGAATCGTCACCGTCTCAGACCCGGCGATCGCATTGCTTTTGGTAAGGGAGACAAGGTAACCTTTATTTTCCAGATGGCAAACACCTAATTACCTCCATCACCACAAAATTAATCCCATAAAATTAATTTCAGTCAATTCAACATAGAGCAAAGAGATAGTTTGAACTTAGTTTGTTCGACTATCTCTTTTTGTTTTTTTGGCGTTGCCATCTAAATTTCTAAATGGCGCGTCAACTGCGCTGCAAAATCATTGCCTAGGCAATAGGCAATCATTGCATGTGTTTGACATCAACTCCCACAATGCCTGCGGATTCGAGTAAGGCATTCAATTGGGCACGGTCATTGGGTGTTACGGTTGTGTGGTTTAAGTTTGTCTCCAATGTGGCGATCGCATCGTACCAAATTCCTTCATCAACATAAGCATTGGCACGCTCACTGGTCGTTTTCGCCGCCGCTAAACTGTTCACCAGAGACTCACTGGGCATAACCCGACGCACCCAGCCATGGGCGAACAAGGTATCAGATAAAGATAGATCTTCAGTAAATCCTTGCACCATCCAAATATAATCCTTGTCAATCTCCAAGGGTGCAAGACCAGCCTGGGGAGGGAGGTCGATACGGAGAATATTATGCTCTAAATCCACCGCATAACTAGCTTTGTAAACTTCTGCGCCTTGGTCATCCATGAGGGAAAATTCTAAGGTTTTCACATCTGGTGTTGCCTGCAAATTCGAAACATAGACGAAAAAACTAGGATAAGCTTCTGTCGTCACACCAAAATTAAGTTCCTGGGGAACTAATGGCAGTAATCGTTGTACAGAAACGTCCCCTGAGCCAGAACGCGTCCCACCTTGGGAGAGGTTGCCTGGCGCACTCAAACCGGCGGGGGGCTTGTATTGGGGGCGTTTCCAAGTTGAGGTAGAGCTTTGGGCAAAAGCGGGCATTGTCCCTGCAATCAATAGAGCCAAAGCCAAGCCACCAATTTTGTGCCAATGGGTCATAATTTTCGAGAAAGAATAGATTGGGTAGTTCATGGTCAATGAGTGGGGTAATCTTGATGTTTCGTTATGTAAATCTTTTATGTTTGATGCCATCTGGTTTGGAGCATGGAGTTTGTGCTGAACGATCGCCTCGTTTTTGGCGTTTGCTTAGGGGTTTGAGGTTTGTCTCCCCAAGCAGGAAGCAATGGTGCATGGTATTGATAGCTTCATTCTTCAATATCTATGGTGGAGCTACAAAATCGCTAGGGAATGAAGTCTCATTTTCACCAACATCAAGATAGTATGGCGATCGCCTCTAAACTTTGGTCATCTTTGATTAAGAGCCTAGTCCTCTAGCCATAATGACGTTTGCGGAGAGATTTTGTGCCGGATTTTTTCAACAAAGATCAAAAACTTGATGTTAATTCATTCAATGATGCATGGGATTGAGCCGTGGGGAGACAATCGCGGTCAGTCTAACATCTACAAGCCTCATAAGAATTGCGCAGAAGGGCGATCGCCAAGCCACTGTGGCAAGTTAAGTCCGCAAGCTCATCGGCAAACTCAAAATATACACCCGAAAAAATTCCCCTCCGTGAGTTCCAACAAAGTCCGACCAGTCCCCTAGCAGTCTCCGAAAAGTTAGGAGATCCTGATTCATCACAAAAAAAATTCTAATAAATCTGATTCCCTAAACGCCATAACACAGCGGTTTCCAAACCAGAACAACGATATACTTATCCAATGACGTAAACTTTCTGAAAGCCCTGCCCCTAATTCATCCCGTAGAATTTGCTCACGCAGGACAGATAAACCAATATGAACTCAGGAATCGACCTTCAAGGTAGTTTTATTGAAACACTCCAATCCCTTGGACTACCCCATGAAATTGCCAAAGCCATTTGGCTACCCCTGCCGCTATTGCTGATGATTATCGGTGCGACCGTGGGTGTTCTCGTGGTGGTTTGGTTGGAGCGTAAAATTTCGGCAGCCGCCCAACAGCGTATCGGTCCCGAATATGCGGGGCCATTGGGTGTTCTGCAGCCCGTCGCTGATGGACTCAAACTCGTTTTCAAAGAAGATATCACCCCCGCCAAAGCAGATCCTTGGCTCTTTACCATTGGTCCCGCACTGGTCGTGGTTCCCGTATTTTTGTCCTATCTCATCGTTCCTTTTGGACAAAACCTCGTCATTACCGACCTCAATATTGGTATTTTTCTGTGGATTGCCCTCTCCAGCATTGCGCCGATTGGTCTGCTGATGTCTGGCTATTCCTCGAATAATAAGTATTCCTTGTTAGGTGGATTACGGGCAGCGGCACAGTCTATTAGCTATGAAATTCCCTTGGCTTTAGCGGTATTGGCGATCGTCATGATGTCCAATAGCCTCAGCACAATCGATATTGTCGAACAGCAATCCGGCTATGGCATCCTGGGCTGGAACATTTGGCGACAACCCATCGGCTTTCTGATTTTTTGGATTGCGGCATTGGCAGAATGTGAACGTCTTCCCTTTGACCTACCCGAAGCAGAAGAAGAACTCGTGGCAGGTTACCAAACAGAATATTCCGGCATGAAATTCGGCTTGTTCTATGTGGGTTCCTATGTAAACCTCGTTCTCTCTGCTTTGATTGTTTCGATTCTCTATCTGGGTGGTTGGGAGTCGCCGATTTCCCTAGATATGCTGTCTAATTGGCTCAATATTCCCGCTGAAACTTCTTGGTTACAGGTAATCACGGCATCTTTGGGGATCATTATGACCCTGATTAAAGCCTATGCCCTTGTTTTTATCGCGGTACTCTTGCGCTGGACTTTACCCCGTGTTCGCATTGACCAGTTGTTAAACTTTGGTTGGAAGTTTTTGTTGCCCGTAGCTTTAGTTAATTTGTTGTTAACTGCGGCTCTTAAGTTGGCTTTCCCTTTCGCCTTCGGTGGCTAGATATCGGTGGCTAAATAATTTTGTCCTAACCCTTCCTTGAGAACTTGAAACCCATGTTTAAAATCCTCAAACAAGTCGGTGACTATGCCAAAGAGGCTGCTCAGGCTGCTAAGTATATTGGTCAGGGTTTGTCTGTGACCTTTGATCATATGCGTCGCCGTCCCATCACAGTGCAGTATCCCTATGAAAAACTGATTCCTTCGGAACGTTTTCGCGGCAGAATTCACTATGAATTTGATAAGTGTATTGCCTGTGAGGTCTGTGTCCGGGTCTGTCCGATCAATTTACCTGTTGTTGATTGGGAATTTAATAAGGCGACGAAGAAGAAGGTACTGAAGCATTACAGTATTGATTTCGGTGTCTGTATTTTCTGTGGTAATTGTGTGGAATATTGCCCGACGAATTGTCTCTCGATGACTGAGGAGTATGAGTTAGCAACTTATGATCGCCATGAGTTGAATTATGACAGTGTTGCTTTGGGACGTTTGCCCTATAAGGTGACTCAAGATCCGATGGTGACACCGATGCGTGAGTTGGCTTATCTGCCTAAGGGTGTGATGGATCCCCATGGTTTACCTGCGGGTGCGCAGCGTGCCGGGGAACATCCTGAGGACATTCTTGAGCGGCTTAAGGCTGAGCAGGATTAGGTTTATTGGGGTTTGGTTATTTTGTTGCAGATGTTTTGTTTAGGAGTTTAAGCAAAGAAAGTGAATTTAGCAGAAGGTGTTCAATTTATTTCGTTCGTCATCCTGGCGGTGATGATGCTGGTTTCTGCCCTTGGGGTAGTGCTGTTTGACAATATTGTCTACTCGGCGTTTTTGCTGGGGGGCGTGTTTATGAGCATTTCGGGGTTTTATATTCTCTTGAATGCGGATTTTGTGGCGGCGGCTCAGGTGCTGATTTATGTGGGGGCGATTAATGTCCTGATTCTGTTTGCGATCATGTTGGTCAATAAGCAGGAGGATTTTGTCCCGCTCTCGAATCGTCTATTACGTCAGGGTTCTACGGCTTTAGTCTGTATTGGTCTGTTTGCGCTGTTGGGCACGATGGTTTTGGTAACTCCTTGGGAGATTTCGACGATTTCTCCGGCGGCGATTGGGAATTCGGTGGTGGCGATCGCCAAGCATTTCTTTAGCGATTTTCTGTTGCCCTTTGAATTAGCGTCGGTGTTGCTGTTGATTGCGATGATTGGGGCGATCGTCCTAGCCCGTCGCGATATCATTCCGGAAATCAATGACACAGAAACCGGAAGCACCGGACTCCAACTGCCCGAACGTCCCCGTGAACTGGCAGCTAGTGCCACTTCTGAACAAAAATAAGTCCAACCATAAGTCCCTCGATACCCATGCAAATTCAACTCCAATACATCTTGGTTCTCGCCGCTGCTCTCTTTTGTATCGGCATTTATGGTCTCGTAACCAGTCGGAATGCTGTCAGAGTATTGATGTCCATTGAACTCTTGTTGAATTCCGTGAACTTAAACTTCATGGGATTCTCCAATTTCACTGACCCCGGCGAAATTAAAGGTCAAGTCTTTACGGTTTTTGTCCTTACCGTTGCGGCGGCGGAAGCGGCTGTTGGTTTGGCGATTATTTTGGCGATTTATCGGAACCGCAACACCATTGACATGGAGCAATTTAATCTCCTGAAATGGTAGGTTTTCCCTGGGTTATACCTTGCTAATTCGTCGCAAAAGTCAAAAAAATATTCAAAAAAAACTTCCTATTTGTTTATGT
>JBIKYI010000126.1:0-7127 GCA_044355355.1 Limnothrix sp.
AAATTATCATTGCATTGAGGCAGAAACCCTAAAGGAGGGGCTGGAATTGTGGCGATCGCATTCCCCCGACATTGTGCTCCTCGATTTTCAATTACCCGATGGGGACGGCTTAGAATTCCTCAACGACATTCACAACGACATCAATCGCCAAGATACCCTGAGTCATAGATCCGTGATCATGTTGACTGGTAAAGGCAACGAAAACATTGCCGTCAATGCGATGAAATTGGGGGCAAAAGACTATCTCGTTAAGGGCGAAACTACGGCGCTCCTGCTGAAAAAAACAATTAATCAAGTCCTGCGGGAAGTCGCATTATCCCAGTCCCTAGATCAACTGTGCCAGGAAAAATATCATTTGGAAGCGGCGATCCAAGCCCGTACCCAAGAACTCGCCATCAGCGATCGCAAATTTCGGGGCATTTTTAACCATAGTTTTCAGCTTACGGGAATGCTTGATCTCGATGGCAATTTGCTGGAAGTGAATCAGGCAGCTTTGGCGTTCAAAGGCTTGCAATTGGACGAAGTGATTAACCGTCCCTTCTGGGAAACCCCTTGGTGGGATATCTCCCAGGCGGCACGGGACCAAATCCGGGCGGCGATCGCCCACATAGTTCAACCTAAAACAGATATCATCCACTATGAAGTAGACCTCCTCAATAGTGACAATGAAATAATTTGCTGCGATTTTTCCCTGCGTCCCCTCCTGGATGAGTCCGGCACAATGACCATGATCATCGCCGAGGGCAGGGATCTCAGTCTGGTCAAACAAACGGAAGCTGACCTACGCATCCAAGCCCAAATACTTGATCAAATCCATGATGCCGTTATTTCAACGACCCTCGATGGCACGATTCAAACTTGGAATAGTGGCGCTGAGAAACTCTATGGCTATAAAGCGGACGAGGCGATCGGCAAGAATGTCAGCATGTTGTATTTTGCAGAAGATTTACCACGGATGGGGGAACTGGTTTTTCAACCCCTCCTGGAGCAGGGTAGCCACGAAGTGGAGTTACGCCAACGCCAAAAATTAGGGACAGAAGTGTATGTCAATTTACGTTTGTCCCTGATCAAGGATTCCCAGGGTCATCCCATCCGTTTGATTGGTTGCTCCAATGATGTGAGCGATCGCCAACAAGCCAAACAGGAACTGCAACAACTGAACCGAGAACTAGAAGACCGGGTAGAGCAACGCACCGCTGCTTTAAAAGAAGCCCAAAAAATTGCCCATCTGGGGAGTTGGGAATTTGATGTCCTGGCAAATCAATTAAGCTGGTCACCGGAAATTTTTGAATTCTTTCGGCTCGATCCAGACGTTTTTGAGTTATCCCATCAGAGCCTCGAACCTTATTTTACCCCTGCTTCCTTACAGATCTGCAAACAGATATTTCACCTCGCCATTGAACAGAATGAACCCTTCGAAACGGACTACCAAATTATTCGTGGCGACGGCACAACGGGCTATGTCTTCTCCAAGGGACAACCCATCACCGATCAGACCGGACAAGTGATCCGGATTCTGGGCATCACGATGGATATTAGCGATCGCAAAACCGCAGAACAAGAAAACTTTTTACTCAAGGAACGCCTGCAATTTCTCCTCGCCTCTAGCCCTGCCATGATTTATAGCTGTAAGCCCTATGGGGATTATGGAGCAACCTTCATGAGCGAAAATATTAAAACAATTTTGGGCTATGAACCATCAGAATTCACCTCGACATCTGGTTTTTGGGCAGATCACATCCACCCAGAGGATGTCCCTGGAGTCTTTGCCGATCTGCCACAACTCTTTAACGAGGGAACCCATAGCCATGAATATCGCTTTCTCCACCATGATGGTCACTATGTTTGGTTGCGAGATGAACTGCGATTATTGCGTGATGCCCAGGGTCAACCCCTCGAAATTATTGGTTATTTTGCAGACATCACGGATCTCAAGGAAACGGAAATTGCCCTACAGGAATCCCGCAAGTTTATGCAAACGATCCTTGATACCATTCCCATCTCGATTTTTTGGAAGGATCGCCAGTCGAATTTTGTGGGCTGTAATCTCAAATTTGCCAAGACCCTTGGTTTGGATGCCACTGAGATGATCATTGGCAAAAATGATTGGGATCTCTCTGCCACGGAGGCTGAGGCGATCGCCTATCGCCAGGATGATCAGGAGGTCATGGCAGGCAATCGCCTGAAATTAGGCATTATCGAAACTCTGACCCTACCCAGTGGTGAACAAAAATGGCTCGAAACCCATAAGGCTCCCCTCAAGGATTGGGCGGAAAATGTAGTGGGTGTGGTGGGGATGTTCCAGGACATTACCCTGCGCAAACAAACGGAAATACAACTCAAACAAAGCAATGAGGAATTGATCCGTGCTACCCAGTTAAAAAATGAATTTTTGGCAAATATGAGCCATGAATTGCGTACTCCCCTCAATGCGATCTTGGGGATGTCGGAGGTCTTGCAGGAACAAATTTGGGGGGAATTAAACCAGAAACAACTTAAGGCGATCGCCACCATTGAAAGA
Source organism: Limnothrix sp. (assembly GCA_044355355.1). Lineage (GTDB taxonomy): Bacteria > Cyanobacteriota > Cyanobacteriia > Cyanobacteriales > MRBY01 > MRBY01. The sequence continues at coordinate 2,522 of JBIKYI010000126.1, forward strand.
AGCGGCGAACATCTCCTCTCCCTGATCAACGACATCCTCGATCTCTCCAAAGTCTCCTCCGGCATGATGGAGCTACAATTCACCTCCGTCTCGGTGACCAATCTTTGCTCTGCTAGTCTGAGTCTCGTCCGTCAGCAGGCCTTAAAACAAAAAATTCAACTCAATCTCGATCTGCCCAACAATATTGGCACGGTCAATGTCGATGAACGCCGGATGAAGCAGGTTCTTCTCAACCTCCTGACTAATGCGGTTAAATTCACGCCGGAAGGGGGACGGGTGCGACTCCGGGTGGCGATCGCCCAGGCAGGCAACTGGCAAGGAACCGCCAAAATTCCACCGCAACTCCAAGCCAGCCAAGAATCATTAATCCTGTTTCAAGTGGTGGATACAGGCATTGGCATCGCAGCGGAGGATTTACCGAAACTGTTTCAATCTTTTACCCAGATCGACAGTGCCCTCAACCGACAATATAAGGGCACAGGTTTAGGTCTGGCGCTAGTGAAGCAAATTGTCGAATTACATGGGGGTGAAGTGATTGTGAGTAGTGAGCTTGGGCAGGGCAGTTGTTTCACGGTGGTATTACCCCAGCGGGAATTTCCTTCCCAGGCTGTTGTCCTCGACCGCACTGCCGATCGCCAGCGTTCTCCAGAACAGCAGCAAGAAACTCCGGCGATCGCCCCCCTGATTTTGCTTGCCGAGGATAATGAAGCTAATCTTGAAACCATGATGGCTTACTTCAGCACTACCCATTACCGCATCCTCGTGGCGAAGGATGGTCAAGAGGCGATCGCCATGGCAAAGGCACATCGACCGGATTTGATTCTGATGGATATTCAGATGCCCGGCGTGGACGGTCTAGAGGCAAGTCGTTCCCTGCGGGCGGATGCAGCCACTGGTACAATTCCGATTATTGCCCTGACTGCCCTGGCGATGCCCGGCGATCGCGAAAAATGTTTAGCTGCAGGAGTCAATACCTACCTCAGCAAGCCCATTATCTTTCAACAACTGAATACCTTGATTCGACAAACCCTCGCCCTCGACAAACTAGAGAGCGTCAACAGACCAACTATCGATCCACCCCAATAAACGAATGAAAAATGCACCATCCATTCTAATTATTGACGACAACCCCAATAATTTTGATGTGGTCGCAGGTCTCCTCAGCGATCGAGGCTACGATTTGCACTACGCCTGTAGCGGTAAAAAAGCCCTCCTGTCTCTGGAACTGTATAATCCTGACCTCATCCTGTTAGATGTGATGATGCCGGAAATGGATGGCATCGAACTTTGCCGACGCATCAAGGCGATCGCCAAATGGCAGACCGTGCCGATCATCATGGTGACCGCCTTAAACTCCAAAGCCGATCTCGCCAATTGCTTAAATGCTGGCGCTGATGACTTTATTAGCAAGCCCCTCTATTCCCTCGAATTACGGGCGCGAGTCCAGTCCATGTTGAGAGTCCGACAACAATATAACAAGATTCAATCCCTAACCGAAATCCAAGCCGCCGCCATCAAGACCCTCGAAAGCTCCCTCCAAGAACTCCGGGGTAACTTAGCCAGTAGCCTTTCCCACGAACTGAACACCCCCCTCAACGGCATTATTACCCCCGTCGAATTAATTAAAGAGGCGATCAAAGATCTTGAGCTAGATGAAATCAGTGAAATGTTGGATTGGGTAATGCAATCGGCTTATCGTATCGAGGGCTTGACTAAACGGTTTTTAATGTATGTGGATGTCGAATCAGAAATCCATTCGGGTAAATCGATCTTTGTTTCTAGTCAATTTTCCGGGGTGATCAGTGAAGCAAAAATATTGTCGCGAGCTGAAGCTGTGGGTCGTCGCCAAGATCTCAAGTTCGACCTAGAGGATGCGGCGATCGCCATCCCAGAGCGCTACCTCACCACGATTTTGCATGAATTAATCGACAATGCCCTCAAATTTTCCCAACAGGGCAGCACCATCCTCGTGAGTAGTCGCCTGACCGACGACGACCTGGAACTGTCGATCCATGACCAAGGGCGGGGCATGACCCCCGAACAAATCGGCAAAATCAGCGCCTTTAACCAGTTCGATCGTCACAAATATGAACAACAGGGCATTGGTTTGGGTTTAATTTTGGTCAAAAAAATTGTCGAACTCGTTAGCGGAAAATTCTCTATTCGCAGTATCTATCAACGGGAAACAACGGTAACGCTACTGCTGCCATTGGTTAAATATATTGGGCTACAGTACGACTCACAATTCGAGGAAGAGGATATTTATATTGGCTAATCATCTGCTGTTTACGTATGTTTGATGATGGCGGCATCTCACCTGCTCCCCATCGGAGAACTTATAGTCATTCCAAATAAAAATTAGACAGTCATTGCCTCCCTCTCTAAGAGAGATGCTGAAGGCGGAGGGATCAAAAATTCTCAAACTTAACCGAAGCGACCATAAAAAGATCGATCTGACCTATGCAAGGGGTCTATTGAAATAGATCATCGGGATCCTCTGTCTCTGATAGATCAAAGCTTGTGCCAGCATCTTTGGGGAAATTGACGGATCGACTCGGTGGTAAGGGTTTTGTCGGCTGATCCGTGGGGGCGATTTTATCTTTGACTTGGCGTTTAATCCGGTCAAATAAACCCTGGTTTGGCGGTGGTGAGGCTTCGGGTGATTGTTGCTGCTTTTGTTGTTGATAACGCTGATTGGTTTCCGTGACCGTTTCTTCCGTCTGTTGCAACGTCATGTTATTTGCCATGGTGCGTCGATGGGCTTGGGTCGCAGTGGAATTTGTTGCACGGGACAGGGGTGAAACCTTCTTGAGTTGGAGATTTTGAGGAAAGAGATGCTGCACAAAAAAACGCACGGTTTCCTCCTTGACATAACCCTTGAGCACCGCAATTTCTCCGAAACGGAGGGTACTGATCTTTTGCTCGGCTAACACATCATTGAGTTGTGCTTCGGTGATTAATCTCGCTTCTAGAAAATATTGACCAATATTGCGGCGATCCGCCTGCTGTACCCGCATTGCCCAGAGCAACTCGAAAAAATCCACTGTTTCTTCCGCTAACCAACCCCGCAACGCCAAAATCTCGCTGATGCGCATATCTGGATGAATCGTCTGATCATGGAGGGCAACCTGAACCTGGACTTCATTTAAAAGTCCTGCTTGGATCAGTATGTCGGTTACATTGCCCATAAAAAGTACTTTAACAACGAAATTGACGATGTATTTGGTCGGAACAAACTTACCTTGGGCGATCGCCCGCTAACCCAAACCTCTGATTTTTGAAGATGTTTAAACGATCAAAACAATTAATTTGAACCTTTAAGTTAACATCTAAACTCAGTTTAGTCTCGCACAGATCGTCGTGAACTTTGCTGTGAACATCCTTTACATATTCATGATGATATCGCTCCATAATATCAGATGAAATCCCATCGCACACTAAACTTTTTGTCGTCTTTGGCGCTGTTCCGCTAAAACCATAAAAAAGTCGATACAAACTGCAATCTTTGCTACCAATAGTTGCCCTTAATCGGTCGATAAGCCTTGGTATGAGCGGTTAATTTCACCATCAGGTATCCGCGTAAAAAAAAGTAACAAATTTCATAAATCTTATCGGTATTTTATCGGTAATCTTCTGTGAGGCACATCGGTGAACTTGGGTATTTCAATGGAGCTTGAAAGAGGTGATGTAGAAATTTTTTGTCGAGGCGATGCTAGTATTTCCCAATAATTTATTGTTCACATTGCCCCCGCTTATCACATTGCTCAAATGTACCTCTCAGATGCACCCATGGAAAATTTGATTAACGACTCATTTCTAGCATTTTAGTGATGGGTTTGAGGGCGGCGGTGGCGATCGCCTCAGGCATGATGATTTCGGGGGCTTTATTTTTCATCGCCAGATAGAGTTTTTCTAACGTATTGAGGCGCATGTGGGGGCATTCATTACAGGCGCAGGTGCTGGAGGGGGCAGGGATAAAGGTTTTGCCGGGACTCACTTTTTGCATCTGGTGGATAATGCCGGGTTCGGTGGCGACGATGAAGGAGGAGCGATCGCTCTTTGCGGAATAATCCAGCAGAGCCGTGGTGGAACCAATAAAGTCTGCGTGGCTGAGTACGGGAGTTTCACATTCCGGGTGTGCCAATAATTCAGCGGCGGGATGTTCGAGTTTGAGTTCGATCAGACGCTTTTCGGAGAAGGTTTCATGGACGATGCAACTGCCCTGCCACAGCACGAGATCCCGTCCGGTTTGTTCCATCACATAGCGTCCCAAATTCTTGTCGGGGGCGAAGATAATGGGCTGATCGGTGGGGATTTGTTGAACAATTTTGACCGCGTTGGAACTGGTGCAAATGATGTCGCTCATCGCCTTAATCTCGGCGGTGCAATTGATGTAGGAAATGACAATGTGATCGGGATGGGCAGCTTTGAAGGCGGCGAATTCGGTAGGGGGACAGCTATCGGCGAGGGAGCAACCCGCATCGAGATCGGGCAGGAGCACGAGTTTATCGGGATTGAGGATTTTGGCGGTTTCTGCCATGAAATGCACCCCGGCAAACACAATCACTTCGGCATCGGTAGCAGCGGCTTGGCGGGCTAAACCGAG
>JBIKYI010000108.1:0-7502 GCA_044355355.1 Limnothrix sp.
GTCTGAGATGCTAAAATGGGTGTAACTCATAGGGATTTCTTATTGTTTTACTTAACATCAGAATATCCTTATGAGTCCCTCTTCAGAAAGACCCTAGGTGTTGCACTTCAAATTTGAATTGGCGAAGAAAGTAAACTTTTTGAAGTCAAATTTGTTGATGTATGATCATATTTTCTGTGCCAATAAAAGTGATTTTCTTCAAAGCTCAGAACTAAATTAACAAAAATATCAAAAAAATCTTACTTGATAAAAATAGCAAAAAAAAACTATTGTCTTAAGTGTAAAAAAATAATTGTTAGTCACTATTTCATGTTGTCTCAAGAATTAAAAACCCAAGTTCTGAATCTTCCCCCCGGCGATCGCCTAACGCTCATTTCAGTCATTGTTGAATCTTTACAAGAGCCTAAAATTACCCAAGCTGACCGTTCTGCCGCCTTTCAACGGATGAAGGGACTCCTCAAAACAGATCAGCCCGCACCAACTGATGAAGAAATCTCTGTAATGCTAGAAGACAGATTTTGTTAAGTACAATTTATTGAATATAGCGTTTTCGTCCTAAATGAAGTACACACATTTCTAGCTAAATAAAGGCTTTGATTATCGGCTAGTGCCTCACTTAAAGCGAAATTGCTATATTAAGTAACGTGTTTCTATGATTACCTAAACTATGGTTCAGCCTTCTTCTTGGATTGAACAAGGCATTAAGCCCCAAAAAGTTCGTGGGCTAAATCTTTTTAAATTTACAGAAGATATCCAAGCACGCTTTGAAACCTTGATTGAGCGGCAAAAAGCAGACCTCCTCACACCCGAAGAAACTGCGGAATTAGCAGGTATTGCAGAATTAGATCGCATTTTTACCATGATGAATACCTGGATTATTGCCGAGTTACATTGCTCTTAATCTGATGACAGTTCGGAATTTCACTTAGATTTCACACCCCCTCTGGCACACTGGGAAAAATTTTTGTGCCATTTGGTTTCTAAATACGAGGTGCTGTGATGAAATCGACCCGTTTAGCCAGTTCTGTACTTGCCGTTAGTTTAGCTTTGGGAACCCCCAGTGTTGTGTTCGCCCACGTGGGTCATGGGGATGAATTCCAGGCGGAGGGCGGTATTGATCGGGTGAAGGTGAATGCGGAAACGGATGCTCTGATGGGGATTGAGATCACGGAAATTGCTCCGGCGGCGGATGGAAGTGCGGGGATTTATATCCCCATGACAACCATTGTTGAAGATGGCGATAGAAAATTGGTTTTCGTCCACTACGGCGATTTTTATGAACCTGTCCCGGTGACCATGGGTGAAACAAAAGGGGAATTGGTGGAAGTTACCGAGGGGCTGTCCATTGGGGAGCATTTGGTGACTCAGGGTTCCCTTTCTCTCTATGCGGAGTCTCGCAAAACCCAAACCGCAGAGGCAGAGGCGGAACCCGAACCCAAGGATTCTTTGGCGGAGGCATTAATCGGCGAGGAAGCCACAGAGGAAGTCGCAGAGGAAACGACGAGTGAATCCGCAGAACCAACGGCGATCGCCCCCGAATCAGCAGCGACAGAAACCGTGGCAGCCAATACCAATGCTGGATTCCCCGTGGTGGGTGGTGCGATTGGGGCAGTGGTTGCGGTGGTCTTAGGGGCGTTGGGCATTCGTGCCTACAACATGAACCGCCAAGGCAAAAATTTCTTCGGTAAATAAATCCAACCCCAACTAAACGGCGATCGCCCCTCAACTTTTTTCTTTGCACCCATGCTGAATTCCCTCCTGAACAATATTCTCAAAGGCTCCATTGCCCAACGCTGGCTGATCGTGATCGCCTCCATCGGGGTCACCCTGTGGGGACTGTTTAGCATCACCCAAATGCCCTTGGACGTTTTCCCTGAGTTTGCGCCGCCCCAAGTCGATATCCAAACGGAAGCCACCGGACTCGCCCCGGAGGAAATCGAAACCCAGATTACTGTGCCCATCGAAAGCGCGGTGAATGGTTTACCCGGTGTGACCATGGTGCGTTCCTCCTCCAAGGTGGGCTTGTCCATGGTGCAGGTGGTCTTTGATCAAGATGCCGATATTTACAAAGCAAGGCAGACCGTCACCGAACGGTTGCAACAGATCGCCAGCCAACTACCAGAGCAAGCCCATCCCCCCGAAATTTCGCCGCTGGTATCGCCCCTGGGAACCATTTTGCAATATTCCCTCACGGTGACTGGGCAAGGGAAAACCTCCCTGATGGATCTCCGCCGTTTTGTGGAGACGACACTCAATAATCAGGTGTTGTCCGTGCCGGGGGTGTCCCAAGTGACGGTGTATGGCGGCGATGAACGGGAAGAGCAAGTTCTTATTGATCCAGCAAAACTCAAAGCTCTGGGGGTTTCCCTCAATGAAGTGACCGCAGCGGCAGGGGCAGCGAATGATAATGCTCCCGGTGGTTTTCTGGTGGGTGGCGGACAAGAACTTTTGATCCGGGGTATCGGTCAAGTGCAGTCCATTGGGGATCTCCAGCAGGCAGTGGTGAAGGTGACAGAGGATGGGAAACCGATTCTGCTCAAAGATGTGGCGACAGTCCAAACGGGGGCAGCGCTGAAACGGGGGGATGCCAGCTTTAATGGTCAGCCTGCGGTGGTGGTGATGATCAATAAACAGCCCGATGTGGATACACCCACCGTTACGAAAGGGGTGGAGGCGATCGCCGCTGAGTTTCAGGCAAGTCTTCCCGCTGATGTGCAGATGCATCGGACGTTTCGCCAGGGGAATTTTATCGATATGGCGATCGCCAATGTGAGTCAATCTTTGCTCCAAGGGATCGTGATTGTGTCGATTATTATGCTGCTGTTTTTGATGAACTGGCGGACGGCAATCATTACCCTGAGCGCGATTCCCTTGTCCCTGCTGATCGGGTTGATGTTCATGAAAGCCTTTGGGCTGGGCATCAATACCATGACCCTCGGCGGGTTGGTGGTGGCGATCGGTTCCGTGGTGGATGATTCCATCGTGGATATGGAAAATTGCTACCGGGGATTACGGCAAAACCAAGTGGCAGAAAATCCCAAACATCCCCTGCAAATCGTCTACGAAACCTCGAAGGAAGTGCGGTTGGCGGTGATTTTTTCCACGGTGATTATCGTGGTGGTGTTTGCGCCGATCTTTAGTTTGACTGGGGTTGAGGGGCGTATTTTTGCGCCGATGGGGTTAGCCTATTTGCTCTCGATTGTGGCTTCGACCTTGGTGGCAATGACCCTTTCCCCAGCCCTCTGCGGCATTTTACTCGCGAATCAAACCCTCCCCCCCGAAGGCACTTGGGTGTCACGCTTGGCGGAAAAACTCTATCGTCCCCTCCTGAATCTTTCCCTGAAAGCCCCCCCATTTATCCTTGGGGTTGCCCTTGCTGCATTAGTCGCGGCGATCGCTCTTGTGCCGTCCTTGGGTCGCGTCTTTTTGCCGGAATTTCAAGAAAAATCCATGGTCAATTCCATGGTACTATTCCCCGGTGTGTCCTTGGAGATGACCAACCGTGCCGGTTTTGCCCTGGCGAAATCCATCGAAGGCAACCCCCTCTACGAATGGATTCAGGTGCGGGCGGGTCGTGCCCCCGGTGATGCGGATGGGGCAGGGGTGAGCATGGCGCACGTGGATGTGGAACTCAGCGATCTTGCCCTGGAAAATCGGGAAGAAAGCGTCCAACAACTGCGGGAAACTTTTCTCAAATTACCCGGTGTTGCCCCCAATATTGGCGGGTTTATTTCCCACCGCATGGATGAAGTGCTGTCGGGGGTCAGAAGTGCGATCGCCATCAAAATTTATGGATCAGATCTTCAGGAACTACGCCGCATTGGCGAACAGGTGCGGGATGCCATCAAACCCATTGAGGGACTGGTGGATCTCCAACTCGAACCCCAATTACCGATCCGCCAAGTGCAAATTCACTATGACCGTGCCGCCGCTGCCCGGTATGGGGTGACCATGACAAGCATTTCCGAGGTGGTGGAAACCGCATTAAATGGTCGCATTGTCGGTCAGGTTCCCGAAAATCAGCAGTTAATTAATATCACCGTTGCCCTGCAAGCATCCGCCCGTAATAGTTTGGATGCGATCAAGGCAATTCCCCTCAGCACCCCCACAGGTCAGATCATCACCCTCGGCAATGTGGCAAAGGTGGAGTATGGCATGGGTGCAAATGTCATTAACCGCGAAGATGTGTCCCGTTTAATTGTGGTTTCGACCAACGTTGCCGGAAGGGATTTAGGCAGTGTCGTCGCCGATATTCAAACCACCATCCGCCAACAGGTGCCATTACCGGAGGGCTATTTTATCCAGTACGGCGGACAGTTTGAGGCGGAACAAAATGCCACGAATAATCTGTTGATTTACAGTCTCTTGGCGATCGCCGTGATCACCACGTTGATGTATTTTTCCGTCAAATCTTTCCCTGCCACCGTCGCCATTATGCTGAATTTTCCCTTGGCATTGGTGGGGGGCATCGTCTCCATCGCCTTAACCGGGGGAGTCATGTCCATCGCGTCCTTCATCGGGTTTATTACCCTGTTCGGGGTGGCAGTGCGCAATGGTTTACTGCTAGTGGACAACTACAACCCAAAATTTGCCGCTGGGATGCCCCTCCAACAGGCGGTACAACAGGGTTCCTTGGATCGAGTGAATGCCATTTTAATGACTGCGCTGACCTCTGCCCTAGGGATGCTCCCCTTGGCGATCGCCTCCGGTGCAGGGAACGAAATTCTTCAACCTTTGGCGATCGTGGTTTTAGGAGGACTATTTACCTCCACAGCATTAACGCTACTGGTCATTCCAGCACTTTATGCCAAATTTGGTCGTTGGCTAATGCCCAAACAAACCCAATCAAATATTCATCATCATGTTGTTCCGGAACCCCAATTAATCACGCACCGGGAATAATAATGGCGTAAAAAACTAAACTTTTATAAGGCATGATTTAAAGCGTGATCGCTTCTTCTTAAGAAGGATAATCATGCTTTTTTCATTTTTTATCTACTCTAAGCATCAGTCTTTTTTCTTATAAAAACTTTGGAATATAAGATGAGTAAAATATTGCCAATTTTTACCTGCTTAAAAAATTCAATCTTTGCGAGGTTATACCTTGCCCAAACGATTAATTTAGTGGGTGATGCCTTGACATGGCTAGGATTAGCCCTCTTAGCTTTTGAAATTGCGGGGGAACAATCGGGTCAGATTCTCGCAGGGGCATTAACCTTACGGGTGACTGCCTATGTCATTTTATCTCCCTTCGCTGGAGTCATTGCTGATCGTTTTGACCGAAAAAAAATCATGGTCATAACCCATGTAATGCGCATGATTATTGTTTGTTTATTCCCTTTAGTCAATCAGGCTTGGCAAATCTATGGCATCGTGCTGGGACTGAATATTTTTGCGGCTTTTTTCACCCCAACCTATACCGCCACTATTCCCTTAATCACAGATGAGAAAGACTATCCTCAGGCGATCTCCCTATCCAGTGCTACCTATCAACTGTTGGGTGTTTTATAGCCTGGTCTGGTGGGGAGTGTTGCGGCATTTGTGGGAACCCGTTCTATCTTTTTTTTCGATGGTATGACTTTTTTGATTGCAGCTATTTTATTGATAACTTTGCCAATTCAACTATTAGTTAATCACGAAAAAATGTCGTCAAAAAGTTTACATAAAACCCTAGAAGATCTCAAAGCTGGCAGTTTTTGTCTGTGGGTAGATTCTCAGATTTGCTATGCTTTATTAATGCAATTTGTGGTGGCGATCGCCGGATCTGAAATTCTCGTTAATACAGTGAGCTATGTACAAGGAAATTTACACCTTGGCAAAGTAGAATATGCCTGCGTGATGGCAGCCTTTGGGATGGGCGCAACCGTAACATCCGTTGCTTTAACCTATCTCCAAAATCATTGGCAAAAAATGACTTTAGTGACCATTGGCGCAAGTCTCATTACAGTGGCATTGATTCCCGCTAGTTTCGTTGGTTTTCCCGGTTTATTGCTGCTGTGGCTATTAGCAGGTATTGGGCAAACCTTAGTGAATGTCTCCACCCAAACACTCATTGCCGATCGCGTTGCTGTGGAAGTGCAAGGACGAGTTTATTGCGCACATTTCGCTTGGAGTCATCTTGGGTGGACATTTGCCTATCCTTTAGCGGGCTGGCTTGGTCTGCAATTTACGACAGCTTTTTTTGTCAGTAGCATCGTCGGTGGCCTTGCCTTAGTCATCTTTTTCCTGATCGTTAGACCCATAAACATTACCCAAGGACTTTGGCACGAACATGATCATCACCACTCAGCGCCCCACGACGTAGACCATTTGCATTTTCATTAAGGCGATCGCCCAACTAGAGAACTCCCCCCACGCTTTCTCGACTGTTACAATAAAAACCGACTAAAAATATTGACTATAAATATTTACTATTAGAAAAATAGAGGCTGTCTGAGTCCCATGGGTAAAGGAATTGTTTTGCTGTCGAAAAGAGAAATTGAAAAAATGCGCAACGCGGGACGACTCGCCGCCCAACTCCTCGACTACCTTGCCCCCATGGTCAAGCCCGGTGTCAATACCCTGGAGCTAAACGATGCCGCCGAAGCCTGGACACAAGCACAAGGAGCCAAAAGCGCCCCCCTCGGTTACGGCAAAAGCAACCCCTACCCCAAGTCCATCTGCACCAGCATCAATGAAGTGATTTGCCATGGCATCCCCAGCAAAAAAGATGTTCTCAAAAATGGCGATATCATCAACATTGACGTGACCCCGATCCTCGAAGGCTACCACGGTGACACCTCTCGCACCTTCTTTGTCGGCACACCCACCCCCGCCACAGAAAAACTCGTCGAAGTAACCAAAAAATGTCTTTACCTCGGTATCGAAGCTGCCCAACCTAATGGACGCATCGGCGATATCGGCGCAGCAATCCAGGAATATGCCGAAGCAGAAGGCTACTCCGTCGTGCGTGATTTCGTCGGTCATGGCATCAGTAACGTGTTCCACACCGAACCCCAAATTCCCCATTATGGCAAGCGCGGCAAGGGCACAAAAATTCGTCCCGGCATGGTCTTCACCATCGAACCCATGATTAACCAAGGAACCCATGAAGCGGAAGTTTTAGAAGATGGTTGGACAGCCGTCACTAAAGATAGAAAGCTCTCTGCACAATTTGAACATACGATCGCCATTACCACCGAGGGACCAGTAATCTTAACTCTCCCGTAATTTTGGCAGCTATCCCAACTTACTCATTACCCATTACTTCTTACTCAAGATTAGAGTTTTTGGATTGACCTTAAGCCCTTCCTTCGTCGTTGATAATTACCTGCAAATTTTCCCCAAAGAAGTGATTGCATCAGTTGAATACGGCGGCGGGGAAGCCAGAGTTTTAATAAGCGTTGAATCCCCCATTGCACCAGGAATAAACTAATCAGAACGGGGATAAATAACAGGGGATTATTTAGAAGATGTTGGTGGCTGAATAGGGCAATAACAGTGATGATGGCGATCGCCCCTCC
>JBIKYI010000109.1:0-7488 GCA_044355355.1 Limnothrix sp.
TAAGAAGGCTTAACTTCACTCTCCACAGAAGCTGTGCGGTTGTACATCGCCTTTAAAACAAGGGCAGGATCGATATAACTCCCACCATACTTCAGACCCCAATGGAGGTGGGGACCCGTGGTTCTGCCAGTCATGCCCACCCTGGCGATGCGAGTACCCGCTGGGACTTCCTGACCGAGCCAGAGCTGAATGCCACCGTTACGATCCATCAGATAGGTTCCCTGGTCGGAACTGGCAACATAGCCACTCAGGTGACAGTAAACATGTTCCCAATCGCCGGAACGGATGCGGATCATCGTGCCACAGGCGGTATTGTCGGAGAGTTCGGAGACTGTGCCTCCCCACCAGTTGCGCACATAGCTACCGAGGGGGGCAGCAATATCGATGCCTTGGTGAAATTGTCTCGCGCCAGTGACTGGGGAGGTTCTGTAGCCATAGCCGGAGGTATAGCTTTGGAAATTTTCGACAGGGAAGGATGCTTGTTGCCAATTGTTGGTGGCTTGTAGACTTTCGCCGGCGATCGCCATGGGAGCATTCGGTGTATGCGGCACGGCATTTAAGCCTAAGACCAATGCTAAAGTCGTCACCCCCAGAACAATGGAACGTAACCAACGACGCTGCCAAACGGCAAAAAGTTTTGAACCTAATTTTGAATTTAACTGTGGATCTAACATAAGTTTGTGGGAGCGAAACATTGCCCGATACCGCAGGACGAGAAATTGAGTTAATTTGACCATCCATTGTAAAGGCTCTCTGCTCAAATGAGTACAGTGCATTATTGGGGCACATCCGGATCAATCGTCTTTTGGTCGGTCTTTGAGTAAAGATGCGCCGATGACCGAGAGTGAAGAAGCAGAAGCAATCCCACAGGTTCCCGATGCTTGATTCAGCATGGGTTGAATGACTTTAAAAAGCACCTTAAAAATTGCTTAAAAAATCATATTAAAAATTTCCTCAGTCCCCATCGGGGAACATCTGGGTCGGTGGTGTTGGCGATCGCCCCTCTGCCGTCGTCAATTCGTGTACGAGCACCAGCTTCGGAATATCCAACAGATCGATCCCTTGCCGCACAAAATAGAACCGCAGCCATAGCCCCAAAGTAATTTGCTTCATCACCCAATACAATGTTGCCAACACGACAAAGGTGATAACGATAACCGCCAAAGGTCGCTTAGAACCCAAAGTATTCAAGGTATCCAGCACGACGTTGCCCGGATCAACTACCAAATCCCAACTATTCAGCCGCAAAAAACGCCCTAGATAAATCCCCAGCGCACTCAAAGCATGAATCGTTAATTCCACTGGTAACACCCAACCTTTGCCAGCCCGTCGTTTGATGTAGTCACAGAGGTTCAAAATCGAGATGACATAGGCTTCAAAAGCTAGGGCGATCGCCGAAATATGCAGCGGAATAATCACCACCACTACAATCCAAGTCGGAATAAACCGCGTACTTACCCCACGAATCAGATGAATAATATCCGTCAACACATAGGGCGCATTCGGCAAGAAAGCAATAAAAGTCGCAAAACTCACCACCCAGAGAGCAGTCCGCAAGGTTGCATCCCGTTTAAACAACCAAATCCCCATTGCTGAAACCAGTCCCACAATCAGCAATAGCCACAGCACCTCCAACAGAGTCGCCACACTCATAAAATTTACCTGCTCAATCCGATGCACAAACAAGCGCACCACCCTCGGCGTGCGTAACAACGTCCCCACCGTCCCCATAAAACCCAGCACAAAACAAATCACCACAAAGCGCGTCGTGGAGAGCGACTGTCGCCGAAACAACGCAAAACTCATCAACAGAGGAATAAACGCCAGGAATAAATTCCAAAGAATCCAGCCACTATAAACGTTATTCAGCGAACGATAGACAGAGAATAGTATTGAATGCATACTGAGCGATCGCCCTTAGATCATCTGGAACTTAATAAACCTAATAGCTACTACTGTAGAGTTGAAAAGACTGAGTTGGCATGGATTTATTCCCAATAGGATGATGATATTTTGTGCTACCAGGCAACCAACCTTGACAAAAATTATAGATCACAGGCTCATATCCAAATGATAGAGGCGCAATCGACAACAAAAAAGGCGGACAAACTAGCTGTCCACCTTGCATAACCACCGTGAGTGATAAAAATATTGAATTTATATAAGAAATAAGTTTTAGAAATGGTCAATGACTTATTCTTCGTCTTCTTCAGGGGTAGGGTAAACAAAGGTGGAACGACCAGTGAGTACGGATTTACCTTGGGAAAGGGCTTTTTTCGCTGCGAGAGCGGCTTTACGAGTCCAGTTGGCGCGGCGTTGATCACGCTTTGTCTTGGAGGTTTTCTTCTTTGGGGCTGCCATAGTAGCACTTATAAGGTACGTTTTTTACAGAATCCCCATTATAGGGTCTTGGTCTTACAAAAGTCACCTTTTTTGTTTTGTCAAGGCTTGTGATGAATGGCTAGGGCGATCGCCCCAAACTGACTTACAAAGACACTCGACGAGTAAGCCTATGTCGATTCTACGTAAATTGTAGTTGCGAGGGTGGCGATCGCCCCGTGCGGAATTCAGAGAGCTTGCTATACTTAGCGACAAATGGGGATCAACAGAATCCGCTCAAGCGCCTCTCAAAGACCATGACAAACTATAACTTCATCGGCATTGGTATTAATCACTATCAATATCTGCCACCTCTCAACCATGCCCAAGCAGATATTAATGGTCTAGAGAGCTTTTTCCGAGAAGAGGCGCGGGTCAGCCCTGATAAAACCCTCACCTTTACAGATAATTCCCCCTGGATTGACGAGCAGACAACCTATCCCACCAAACGCAACTTGAGTGAATGGTTAGGCAGGGGCTTCAACGGTAAACGGCGGGAAAATTCTCCTAATCGCTCTTCCGTGCTGTGGTTTGCCTTTAGTGGTTATGGGGTGCAGTGTAATGGTGAAGATTATTTATTGCCTGTAGATGCGCAACTGACGGATCCAGAAAGAACAGGAATCTCCGTGCGGGAACTCTTCACCGCGCTACAGCAACAGGGAGCGGGTAAAATTATTGCCCTCCTGGATATGAACCGTTCGACGGCAGTTCTCGGCAATGGCGAAGTGGGGGAAAATACCCTCGATCTCGCAGGGGAAATGGGCATTGCGGCGGTATTGTCCTGTAAGCCGGAGGAGTTTTCCCATGAAACTTCTGCTCTCGGTCACGGGATGTTTACAGCGGGGGTGTTGGAAGCGTTGCGTTACCACCGTGGTGAATTGACTTTGGAGTTGTTGAATAATTATTTGGGCGATCGCCTCCAGGAACTAGCCGATCACCATTCTCGCCCCCTGCAAACCCCCATGATGGTGATCCCTTCCATCGCCGCCAGTCGGGAGTTAATCCTGCCCTCCGGAGAACCCCAAAAACTCCATTCCCTGATGGATATCCCCATTGGAGCAGGCGCTTTCGCCGCTACTCAAGGCATTCGTTTACCCGCCATCAGTCACCAAAATGGTCGTAGTCCTGCCCTCCCAGTCTTAGAAACAACGCCCAATATTGCCCCTGATCTTTCCCTAGAAGAACCACCGACTGTCACAGAAGGCGGCATAGAAAGTAATTATGATGACAGCAACGATGGTGAATCATTGCCTTACTTCCATGATTTTGATTCACAATCCTTGGATGAAGAGCAGTTTATGGGCGACCTAGACAATAGCCCTGACCCCACGGAACCAGCGGTACTACCCACCACGGGCAATACGGTCATCCTTAACAAAGATTGTCAGCCTTGGTATTTAGCGGGTTGGCAATGGCTGGCACTGTTGTTGCTATTGTTGTTCGGCGGTCTGGGTTGGCAGATGTTCCAAGGTAGGGACTCCCAGCCCATTATTACGGAAACGCCAGGGGATGGTACAGAAGCACCAGGTAACACGAATACCAATACCAACGTCAATCCTGGAAATACTAATTCTGGAAATACTAATCCTGAAAATGGTGGCACTACGGTTAATCCCAATGGTACGCCTGCGGGGAATGGTCAAACGCCTAAACCGTCAACTGTTACAGGTAATAATGGGACAGGCACAACGCCAACGACGGGAACCAAGCCAACGCCAACCGCCACAACTCCAATTAAATCTGCTCCGACGACTCCAGGGAGTAAGCCAGCGAATAATGGCACGGGCACAAATTCAAATACAAATTCAAATACCAATTCAACGATTAAACCCCCTGCGCCAACGGTTAAACCTGCCACAACACCCGCCAAGCCTGCCAACCCCGTAACGAATCCCCAGACAGTTCAGGCTCAAAATGAGAGTGTGTTGACGCAAGCGAATTTGGTGTTGCGTTCTAGTCAGGCTTCTAGTTTTAATGAGGCGATCGCCGCTGCCCGTTCGATTAAGCAGGGAACTCCCCTCTATAATGAAGCCCGTACCCAGATTAACCGTTGGAGTCGAGTGATCCTGGATATTGCCGAAGCTAGGGCAATTAAAGGGGACTTTAGTGGGGCGATCGCCGCTGCTAAATTAGTGCCTGTCGATGTGCCCCAGGTGTATGGTATTGCTGCCAATTTCATCAAAAAATGGGAAAAACAATTGTCTTCGGTGCAGAAATATCGCCAGGTGATCGTCAATGCCCAGGAGTTAATCATTCCCTATCAAGCCTCCTCCTACAGTCGGGCGATCGCCGCCATTAAAAAAATCCAGCCCAGCGAACCTGTCTATGCAGAGGCACGTCGTTTGCAGGATCAATGGAGTCGGACGATTTATCTCCTCGCCAATTCCCGCGCCGCCCAGGGTCGCTTCAAATTAGCAGTCCAGACCGCAAAATTAGTTCCCGCTGATAGTCCTTCCTATAAAGCATCCCAAGGGGCGATCGCCCGGTGGCAGAAAGGCGTTCGTTAGGATGTCGGTAACCCTGCCTGACAAAATTCCCCAGAAACAACAACGATCATGCCAGATCCTTCTGGGAAAACGCTGTTCAGAAGAGGTTTAACTCTATGTGGTACAAGCGTTTGCTCCGTCGGAGTGCCCCCAACATCGGTGCAACCATCGAATGGTGGCTAAAATGCACAGACCTGGTGCAATGGTTTATTCCCAGCCCAGTCACCGACGGCAAAACCCGTAGACTCTATCGTCAATTATTGGTGGAAGCCAGTTGGCGATTGAATTTTATTGTGCTCACGGTAAGTTCCTGCATCATTGCCACCTTTGGGCTGATTAGTAATAGCACAGCGGTTATTATCGGGGCGATGTTGGTTGCGCCGTTAATGTTGCCGTTACGGGGATTGGCTTTTGGGGCATTGGAAGGGGATTTAAAACTATTTTCACGGGCACTCTATTCCATCTGTGGCGCAACCCTTGTCGCCCTTGCCCTGTCCTGGTTTACGGGGGTGATCGTCGGCATTCCTGATTTTGGTTCGGAGTTAATTGCCCGTACCCAACCGAATTTGATTGATCTCGGCATTGCGATCGCCGCCGGAGGCATTAGCGGTTTCGCGAAGGTACGCCGGGGAATTAGTGATGCCCTCGCAGGTACGGCGATCGCCGTCGCCCTGATGCCCCCCCTCTGTGTCGTGGGTTTATCCCTCTCCCAAGGTTTTTTTAACTTCGCCAAAGGCGCATTTTTACTGTACCTAACCAACCTCCTCGGCATTACCCTCGCCTGCATGATCATCTACATCATTGCCGGATATGCCCAAGTGAACCATGCCCTCGGCTGGACGATCGCCCTGACCTGCGTTTTATTTGTACCCCTAGGCGCAAGGTTTATCGACCTCGTGCGGCAAATGAGACTCCAACGGGACATCACCAACCAACTGACCAAAGAAACCGTCACCGTCGGGCAGGATGTCGAAAATGTACGCATTACAGTGGATTGGACAAATGAGCCACCGATCATCTACGTCAACCTCAAGGCAAAAAAAGACATTAGCCCCAACCAAGCCCTACTCGTAGAAAGCTTTCTCCGCAAACGGACTAATCAGCAGTTCAAAGTGATTTTTCGGGTCAGTCCCATCGAAGAAGTGAAATCCGAAGATCTTGACCCAACTGAATTGGATTTACCCAGTCTTTCACCAACGCCCAACCAACGTTGATGGAGGGTTGATTGATTTGATTTTAGATTTTTACTTAAATTTTTACTTCTATCCCGATTCAACTCGATTCAATATTTATGGTTGGTTCAAGATAGAAATCAACCTCGCATCTAAAAATAGCTATTGTCCCAACTATCAGTGAACACAATTTCCGTTAAAGGTTTTCTTGTCCTGGGGGATTGTTCCCGTTCTCGTAGACTTTCATCAAGGCTGAAAACGTCACCAGGGTAACCGATCGCCACGGCAGCAGCCGGGTCAAATCCTTCAGGAATGCCATAAATAGTGCGGGCTTTCTCTTTGTCAAAACCACCCATTTGATGCACTCTTAAGCCCATTGTTTCCGCTTGCACGGTTAAAGTCGCTAAAGCTTGACCGACATCGTACATTCCGTAGGAATTCGGGTTATCATTGCGGGTAAATCGCTGTTTTCCGACAGAAATCATCAGGATATAGGCATTTTTTGCCCATGCTTGATTCGCTTCAACGAGACAATCTAAGAGTTTTTGATAGGCGGTGGGGTTGTCTTTGGTGGCAACGATAAATCGCCAGGGTTGTTCGTTGAAACAGGATGCTGACCATCTCGCCGCTTCGAACAGACTGCCTATTTTTTCGGCTTCTACGGGGCGATCGCCATCAAAGGCGACGGTGCTGTGACGTTGACGAAGCAAATCGTGGAGCGGGTATTGGGTTTGGGCTGGTTTTTCCATCATGATTGTGTAGGTAAATATGCGAGAAAATATACAAAAAAAGAGACAAGGAAATAGTGGAGCGGGGAAATTTATCCCTGCCTCTAGGATACAAAGTTCTCCTTGTGGGATGTGCTACTGTTCGGAATCTATTTGGGCTTATTATGGTTGCCTCTACCTGTAAAGCGGGACAAAATGTACGTGAGATGGCTCGGCATCGCCGTTTCCAGTCATGGCGATCGTTTTTGGGTGCTGCGAGCTTGCCGTTGATGATTGTTTTTTTCTTCCCGATTTTGGTGTTTGGTTTGGGCTTTATCGGGGCAATTGTGGTGGTGGCGATCGCCTTTTTTGGGGCATTGGGTTTTGCCTTCCGGGGGATTGATCTCTGGCAAGCCGCTAACCGTGCTGATCTAGGTGCACAGGCGGAAGAGGGAGTTGCTGAACTGCTGACAAAATTAGAACCCCAAGGTTGGCATTTTCAGTATGGTTTGCGTCTGGAGGAAGGTTTAGGGGATGCAGATATTATTTGTGTCTCGCCGAAGAAAAATGCCTATGTGATCGATGTGAAATCCCATAAGGGCACGGTCATTTTCCAGGAACATCGTCTGCATCGTCGCATGGGTCGCACGATTTATGCCTTTAAAAAAGATTTTCTACAACTGGTGATGAAGCAAGCATTACAAGTCCGTGACAAAAAGCAGTTCGATTTTGTTACGCCAATTC
>JBIKYI010000110.1:0-7474 GCA_044355355.1 Limnothrix sp.
ATGAGTCCCTCTTCAGAAAGACCCTAGGTGTTGCACTTCAAATTTGAATTGGCGATTTAATTAGGCGATCGTCGTGCTGAATGAAAAGACCCCGAAGCCCGTTACAAATGTGGCGTTTTAGGTAAATATGCCAAGGTTGTTTCTTCTAGCAGCAAAGGTGCAGTAACAGACATGGATCTGTTCTAGGAAAAATAAAGACGAGTAGGGGAGTTTTGAGTTCCCTACTCAATAACCATTATTAGTTTCATTTCTACAGTGGTTTACACAACTACAAGAAACAATTTACTTGCAAAATAAACAAGCCCATCAATAGACACAAAAGGCTTATCCAGTGATGCTTATAGGCAATTGAAATTCTATCATTGACCCTATCTATCTACTTAGTTATCCTGAGTAAAATTAATAGAATTAAGTACTCCAAACCCTTACGGGATAAGGGTTGTAGCTTTAAGATATGTTTCATTTTTATTGAAGGTAACTATACATTCACCATTCTTGATTCATCAGTGATAGGATGACGTAACTATTCGAGGTGAAATATGATTGAAATTTCCTTTCCTTCAGGATCAATTCGTTTAAGAGAAGTAAAAGCGAATGAATCCGTTTATTTTGTAGAAGCCGATTGTTCTAGTGCTACCGTTTCCGAGGGACATCTGAAGGTGGTGGACGTTACTGGCGATTTGCGTGTTTGGTCGGGTGGGGACGAGTGCAGAGGAGAGATGGAAGTGACCTTACATGATGAGAACAAAGGTGAAGATCTCAAATATCAACTTAGATTTGCACCGATGTTTTTTCAAGCTATTTTGACCAGAATGGATTTTGACGATGACTCTATGAGAATAGAAGACTGTGAACGCACAGGTGGCTATGGATCACCCAGTGTTTGTGCGATGGGTATGACGATTACGTGTCATGACGGCTTGCTTAAACGCTGGTAGTGACTGCGAAGATTTTGTAGGGTGCGTTAATGGAATGTAACGCGCTTTTTGTTCATGAGTTATGCTCCGCTAAAACACGCTACCTTATCACTGCGGTACTAGATATAGGTCTTTATTGATAGAATATTTTAATGAAACAGCAGAAACCGCATCTTTTTGGGCTAGACAATTCCAATCGAGATTTTATATCTCAAGATTCATGGGGTAAAAATCAGTTTAACTCATCTTTCCCAGCGTCTCTCTGCTGTTTTTTGCACTCAAAGAACGAAGTTGCAAATTACTTATCAATCAAGAAGCAATCCTTTATTTGTCAAACAATAGATATAGCTAAAGCCTTCAAAATTAATCCATTAGGACGAGATACTTACTTCGCTTTTGAAGCTACTTATACCCCATTCCAGCAATATATTATTGGCGCATTACCAAGAACAGATCTGGTTATTCAACAAAAAAGTACGGGGCAATGTTTAGCTGGTATGGAGATCAAACTTACAGCACTACCTGATAATACAACTTGCCATCTAGCTGAAAAAGATTATGGCTCTGAAATTGTTGTCAGACCAGATACAATTGTTTACCTGGCTTGTAGCATTGCACAAAATCTTAGCAGTCAATTGGGCGAATTTATTAAACCAGAACAAGAGATAGAAGACTGGGGTAATGCTCACCAAGTTATTCCGTTTATACCAACTATTCTTCAGAGGTTAGCAAATCTTGTGAAAGCTCTAGAGAGTAAACAATCACCATTTCTTTTACAGCCGATCTGGAAAACAAAAGGAAAATCATCTCAACTTGCGGATCACTGTTTAGATGTCTTTTTTTGGAGCGATGCTGGGTTTACTTACTTTATTACAGAGATCGCTAATTTAAGTTTAAATACGAACCGTATCACTCGTCAGATGAGAAGTGCAATCTGGCTTTATAAAATGTTACTAGATATCACAATCAATACTCGCTTTAATCATAAAGTCATTATTGATAATTTATCCTACAACACAAAAAATGATAAAGCATTTGCATCCTCTGGCAATATTACAAATAAATATATGAGATGTGAGAGATTAACTCACCCTAAAATTACAAAATATGAAATTAAAGAGATTATTTTAGGAGGAGGTCAAGAACTCTTGAGTCCAGAGCGACGTTTTGATGCCATAATTGTTAACTCTCCTGAACTTTTTAGCTAGATATATGAAGTGCATTGATTTATTTTGTGGCTGCGGAGGATTAAGTCTCGGCTTTCAAAATGCGGGAATAGAAGTTCTTGCGGCAATAGACAATTGGGATAAAGCAGTTGATATTTACAAGAAAAACTTTGATCATCCCTGTTATCTGCACGATCTTCAAGATGAAGCGGGTACCCTAGAAATTATCAACCAACATTTCCCCGATATGATTATTGGGGGACCTCCGTGTCAAGACTTTTCATCCGCAGGTAAACGAGACGAATCATTGGGCAGAGCGGATTTAACACTGCATTTTTGTAATATTCTTGTGTCATATAAACCTAAATGGTTTGTTATGGAAAATGTTGAGCGTATTCAAAAGAGCCGTATCTATCAAGTAATAGTAGAAAAACTATCAGGCGAAAATTATGCTCTTTCCCCAATTGTTTTAGATGCTTCATATTGTGGTGTTCCTCAATCAAGAAAACGATTCTTTTTAATTGGAGAATTAAACGGAAAACCTAAACAAATAAATTCGATTTTACAAAAAAATCTTGCCAAGGCTCCAATGACTGTCAAAGATTATCTTGGTGATTCTTTAGGACTGCAATATTATTATCGACATCCTCGAAATTATAGTAGAAGAGGTATTTTTTCCATTGATGAACCTAGTCCAACAGTGCGTGGTGTTAACCGACCAATTCCCAAAGGATATGTAAAGCATCATGGGGATCCAGACAATGTGGGGCTTGAAAAAGTTAGACCTTTAACAACGATTGAACGCTCATATCTCCAAACTTTTCCTAAGAATTTTCATTTTGAAGGAACAAAAACAGACTTAGAACAAATGATAGGAAATGCCGTCCCTGTCCATTTAGCAAAGTTTGTAGCACAAGGAATCCTAGAGTTTATTACATCAGCATCACAGATAATTTATCCAACTACTCTTTTTAATGTTGAACAGTTTGTTAATTAGAGAGAGCGCCGATCTTGTAGGAGGCATTAATGCAATGTAACACGCCTTTTTGATGTTTACTGTTTGTGTATTACACTTCGCTAACACACTCTACGGAATGATTAAGAGTAGTTAGGGGCAAGGGCGATCGCCGTTTCCACAATCTGCAACTTTAGTAATTGTACAGTAGCCTATTCATCTTCTGAATTTCAAAAACTTGTTGATTGGATTAGGGAGGTGATTTAGATGAAATTTATTGACTTATTTGCTGGTACAGGTGGCATGAGACTTGGATTTGAACAAGCCATGCAACAATTCAATATTGAAACCCAATGTGTTCTATCTGCTGAAATCGATCCAAAAGCTTGCCAATCTTACGAATTAAATTTTGGCGAAAATCCTTATCGAGACATTACAACTATTAATGAAATAGAACCCTTTGATTTTATGCTAGCCGGATTTCCTTGCCAATCTTTTTCCTATGCAGGCAAACAAAAGGGATTTGGCGATACCCGTGGTACTCTCTTTTTTGAAGTAGAAAGATTACTTAAACTTCATCAACCCATCGGATTTTTACTTGAAAATGTCAGAGGTTTAACAACCCATGATAACGGTAGAACATTTCAAACAATTATTAACTCTTTAGAAAAAATAGGTTATAAAGTAGACTATTTTCTTTTAAATAGTAGTAACTTTGGAGTCCCCCAGAATCGAGTGAGAATTTATATAGTTGGACTACGCGATCGCCAACCCAATCTCACCCTAGAATCCGATGTAGGGGCAGCAGATTCCCATACTTTTAAATATCAAGCGAATCAATTATCCTTATTCGCAGAACGAAAACCACAGAGAATATTAGTAAAAGATATTCTAGAAAATGATGTAGACCCTAAATACTTTTGTTCAGAATTATTTGTAAAACAGTTATCTAAAGTCGTCGGTAATGATTTTTATCAATTAGATGGTGTGCGATTAATTGATTATCGAGGCGGGAATTCTATTCACTCTTGGGAATTAGGAATTAAAGGAGATTGTACAGCCAATGAAATTGAATTTATGAATCTGCTGATCTCTAATAGACGTAAGAAGATTTTTGGTGAACATCAAGATGGAAAAAGCTTAACCAAAGATCAAATTCTTACTTTTTATCATAGACAAGATTTTGAAGAAGTAACTCAGAGCTTAATGCAAAAAGGGTATTTAAGCTTAAAGAATCATCGCTTTAATCCAGTTTGTGGGAATATGTCCTTCGAAGTATTTAAGTTCCTTGATCCTAATAGTATCTCCATTACTCTCACAGCCTCAGATACAAATCGTCTAGGGATTGTACAAAACAATATTCCTCGAAAAATCACACCGAGAGAATGCGCCCGATTACAAGGATATCCTGAAAGTTATAAATTGTTAAACGATGACTCCGCCGTTTATAAACAAATGGGTAATGGCGTTTCAGTTCCTGTTATTCAGGCAATTCTCACGAATTTGATTGAACATAACTTTAGCCTATTTGAGGCATCGAAAAAATTTAAAGATATGAGCTTGGTTGCTACACTTCACTAATATATTTTTCTGGGGGGATATAGAGGCAAAAACAATCTCTAATTTAATTTAAGGCTTGATACTTCTGACTTCTGGAAAATTACATAAAAACATCACATTAATACCATATTGCTTGTCTATGAATTTGATGGGTGATTTGGATCATGCTTGAGTGGTAGTTAAACAACGAAACGGTTGTCTTACTGGGTTGGGTTATTAAAGAAATGTAACGCCATATTCGCTGATAAAATTGGTAGTTCTAGGATGAAGACAGAGGATTTCCAGGTTTATGTTTATCTGTCCAATTGTTTGTTTTGTCCGTTGAAAATTTGTCATTTTCCGTCATTTTTCCAGCTATTCATCACCTTTTGCTACACAACACTACGCTAAATCCATCATAAAGTGGATGTCCAGGAACCCTATGTCAACTGCACAACCAATTGCCCAGGCAACGACCCAATCTGTCCCCGTCGATAAACGCTTTCGACTCCTTGAAGCGGAGATGAAACGTAGCCAGTATCGCCAAGATACGTTGATTGAGGTACTCCATAAGGCTCAAGAGATGTTTGGTTATTTAGAGGATGATGTGTTGACCTATGTGGCGCGAGGGTTGAAGTTGCCCCTCAGTCGTGTGTATGGGGTCGCGACTTTTTATCATCTGTTTTCGCTGAAGCCCCAGGGCAAGCATAATTGTACGGTTTGTACGGGGACGGCTTGTTATGTGAAGGGTTCGGATCAGCTTTTGGCGGCGTTAAAGCGTGAGTTGAATTTGGAGCCTGGGGAGACGACGGCGGATGGTCGGGTTTCTCTGGATACGACCTATTGTATTGGTACTTGTGGGATTGCTTTGGCGGCGATGTATGACGATGAAATTGTCGGGGAACAAACGCCGGAATCGTTGATGGCTCAGATCCGGACTTGGTTAACGGCAACGCCCTAGGATTGGTATTTAGGTATAGAGACATGGATTTAAATCAGCTTTTAGAAATTGCTAATCGGACGAAGGGCGATCGCCGTCCGATTCAGATTCGTTGTTGTAATGCGGCGGGTTGTATTCCCCTGGGGGGTTTGGCGCTGAAGGAAAATTTGGAGGCGGCAGTACAGAATGCTGGGCTGGATCACGAAGTCGAAGTCTGTAGTGTCGGCTGCATGAAACTCTGTGGTCGCGGTACGTTGGTGGAAATTGCGCCGGAGGGTAAGCTCTACGAGGGGGTCAAACCGGAGGATGCGGCGGCGATCGTGGCAGCAATTCAGGGGGAACCAGAACAGGTCACAGTTTGCGATACAACTCATCCATTTTTTAGCCGTCAAATGCCGATTGTGCTGGAAAATAGCGGCAAAATCAACCCTGAAAGTATTGAAGAATATATTGCGGCGGGAGGCTATCAGCAACTCTATCGCGTATTGCACCAGATGACTCCTGATGAAGTGGTCACGGAGGTAAAAACGAGCGGTTTGCGGGGGCGCGGTGGCGGTGGTTATCCCACGGGCTTGAAATGGGCGACGGTGGCGAAGATGCCTGGTGAACAAAAATATGTGGTCTGTACTGCGGAGGAGGGTGACCCCGGTGCATTTATGGATCGGGCTGTGCTAGAAAGTGATCCCCACCGTGTACTAGAAGGAATGGCGATCGCCGCCTATGCTGTGGGCGCAAACCATGGCTATATCTACATCCGGGCTGAATATCCTCTGGCTATTTCCCGACTGCAAAAGGCGATCGACCAGGCAAAAACCTACCAATTAATGGGTAGCCAAATTTTTGGGTCACCCTTTGATTTTAAAATCGATATTCGTGTGGGTGCAGGAGCCTTTGTCTGTGGCGAAGAAACTGCACTGATGGCATCCATCGAAGGCAAGCGAGGTTCCCCCCATCCCCGTCCGCCTTACCCCGCCGAATCCGGTTTATGGGGTTCTCCCACCCTCCTCAATAACGTGGAAACCTACGCCAATATTGTCCCCATCGTTCGGGAAGGGGGCGCTTGGTATGCCAGCATCGGCACAGAAAAAAGCAAAGGGACAAAAGTGTTTTCCCTCACCGGGGCGATCGCCAATAACGGTCTAATCGAAGTGCCCATGGGCATATCCCTCAGGGAAATTGT
Organism: Limnothrix sp.; assembly: GCA_044355355.1. Classification (GTDB taxonomy): domain Bacteria; phylum Cyanobacteriota; class Cyanobacteriia; order Cyanobacteriales; family MRBY01; genus MRBY01. Next base: position 6,698 of record JBIKYI010000110.1, read on the forward strand.
CGAAGAGATCGGCGGCGGCGTTGACCCAGGCAGACAAATCCAAGCCGTCCAAACCGGCGGTTCCTCCGGTGGTTGCGTACCAGCCCATCTCCTCGATACCCCCGTCGAATACGAGGCCCTCGCCAAACTCGGCAGCATCATGGGTTCCGGCGGCATGGTCGTCCTCGATGACACCAGCAATGTCGTCGATATCGTCCGGTACTACATGGAATTTTGCATGGATGAATCCTGCGGTAAATGCGTTCCCTGTCGCGCTGGCACAAAACAACTCGAACAACTCCTTGCCAAAATCCTATCCGGCACAGGCACAGCCCAGGATCTGACCCAACTCGAAACCCTCTCCTACATGGTCAAAGAAACCAGCCTCTGTGGTTTAGGACAAAGCGCACCGAACCCCGTCATTAGTACCCTGCAATATTTCCGCGCTGATTATGAGGCGTTGCTCACCACCCCCAATCCTTAATTTCGGGCGGGATCAAGCGTCCAACCAAAATGAAAACTATCAATAATACCTTTACCGGACTCATCCATTCCGTCGAAACCTGCGGCACAGTCGATGGTCCCGGCATCCGCTTTGTCGTGTTTACCCAAGGCTGTCCCCTGCGCTGTTTATACTGCCATAACCCTGATTGCCGTCATCTCGAAAATGGCAAAACAATCAGCGTCGGCGAACTCATTACAGATATTAAAAAATATCGATCCTATTTCGAATTTTCGGGGGGCGGCGTAACCGTAACTGGGGGCGAACCCTTAATGCAACCGGAGTTTGTGCGGGAA
>JBIKYI010000111.1:0-7441 GCA_044355355.1 Limnothrix sp.
ACCAAAATCCTTCGTCAATAAAGTTTTAAATCGAAATCAGGGGCGATCGCCCCTAGGGAATGCCCTCAATTGGGTAGAATTTGAACTGGCGACAGAAGGTCAACCCCTTTGGCTGTATCGACCCTAATCAGAACAGAGCAATGCAGATTGATGCAGATCAATGTAGTAGAGATCAATTGTTGGTATATCTGATTTTTTAACCCAATATTTTGGCGGAGGAAAACAACGTGGACTGGAAGGTACGGTCAATTCGTGGCGCAACAACGGTGACGGCAAATACCAAGGAGGCGATCGCCGATGCGGTGCAAGAATTACTCGACGACATCGACCATCGTAATGAGTTGGATCCAGCAGAAATCATTAGTGTTGTATTCACGGCGACCCCTGACCTGGACGCAATCTTCCCGGCGGCGATCGCCCGACAACGCCCTAACTGGGACAGTGTACCTCTCCTGGATGTTCAGCAAATGGCAGTCGCTGGCAGCCTCGCCCAATGTATCCGTGTGCTCATCCATATCAATACCCCTAAGCCCCAAGCCGACATTCACCATTCCTATCTCCGCCATGCCCGTAATCTACGACCCGATTGGACTTTAACGGAAATTGCACAGCGATAATTCAGACATCAGATATCAGACATCTGAGGACTTTTAAGGGGATGCAGGAGGCTGATTGACTGTCAAAATAATGGTGATCGGCTCTGGCTTCCCAGCATTGAGTAAATTATTGAGTTGGAAAACCAGATCCCCCTGGATCCAGTCCTCGGCAGTGAGGCGATCGCCCCGACCATCAAATTCATAACAATTGACGCTATCACAGTCATCCGCCTTGCGCCTTGGGGCAGCAATGGCTTGCGGCAACTGGAAATAATTTAGAAATACATCCACATTATCGAGATTATTTGCGGAATTGCTTGCGTCTTGATTCCCTTTTTCCATGGCAGAAGTTAAAGGCAAATCCACCATGGCAACAAACTGAATCCGGCGCTCAATGCGGGGCAACAGTTGCAACATCGCCTGGGCTGCACTGCCACGACCAATAATCCACACCGGGCGCTGCGAGGGAATTTGATTTAGGGCGTTTTGTCCTTCGAGCCAGAGGACTGTGCCGGGATAATTGCGATTTTTGACCGTCCAGCGGGTGGGTAAAGTCTCGCCCCCCACGGCATTCATGGCGGTAATGTCCCAGACTTCCGCTTCGAGTTGTTGTAGTTTCGCGTCCAATTGCGGCATGGGGGAACCTTCACCGTTCACAATAATCGCGAGGGGTCTAGTGGATTCGCCATAGACGGGCGTAATGTTCAGGGAGATCAGCGGGGCGATCGCCACCATTAACCCCAACATTCCTTGTAAACATGCCAAATATTTTCGTCCCATTCCCAAACCCATATCCCACAACAGCAGAGCATCAACATATCTAACGCACTTTTTCAGGATTTTCAAGACTCAAAAGTCCCTGGACTTAGAAATTTAACCAAGTGGCGATCGCCCCAGGTAACGGCAGAAAAATAAAGGTCACAAACACCAAGGTGAAAATTCCCACAAAATCGCGGCGATTATCCAGATCAGTCACATCATTGAGGGCAGGCTGATTTGTAATGGGCATCAGGATGGCAAAGACCGCCAAAAAGATCAAATTTGGCTGCACAAAGGAAGTCAAAATCATACTAAAACGGGCAACCTGGGCAATAATTCCCGCCGTCCGCTGACCGAAAACCGCATGGGTCATCAAGCCACCATCCAACTGCCCAATCGGTAACATTTGCATCGCCCCAAACATAAAGGCAACATAGGCGGCGATCGCCACAGGATGGAGCAAAATTGCCATGTCCGGAGTGAGTTGCGCACCCATCGCCAACCGACTAATCAGCGCCAACATAAACGAAAAACGCGGGTCAAACCCATCAAAGGTCAATAACGTTGGCTGCTCCGGCATCGGCACAACCTGGGACAAACTCAACCCCACCCACAACACAGGCAAGGTTAACAGCATCCCGACCCAAGCCCCTGCTGCCGCAATATCAAACAACGCCTGACGATGGGGAATGGGCGATCGCCTTTGGGTATAGGCTCCCAGAGTCCCCACAAAAAACGGAATCGGCACAAAATAGGGCAAATTCGATTTCACTTTGTAGTAAGCCGCCATAAAATAATGGGCGAATTCATGGGCAGCAAAAATGACCATCAACACCACCCCATAGGGCAGCCCCAGCCACAATAGATCCGGATTTTGCTGGAACACCTCTGGCTCCACCTTCTGGATCTCCAAACCCATCACCGTCGTCGTAAATAGCGTAATGAGTACCAGGGCGATCGCCAACCCAGGGCGTGTTAACGGCTCCTCCTTTTCCCCCTTCTCCTGATCCGGTTTCCAAGGATTCGGCACGAGGGCAAAAAATGGTTGCCCTTTAAAACTTTCCTGGAACACCACAATAAAGCGATCGCCAAACAACTTCTCCACATTCTCACGAATGATCTGATAGGCTTCCTTCGGTACACCCCGCAACCTGCCCCGACAAATCACCGCTTGGGGGTAATAATCAATATTCTGGAGATAAAAAACCCCCCAAGGAAAACAATCCCTGAGCGCCTCCTCTTCCTGGTCACTAATGGGACGGGGGGGCGACTTTTTCTTCGTATTAATCTTGTCATTCAGATTGTTAATCTTTAACCCCAGATCATCCGCCTTCGGTAAAGGCTGATCCGTCGTCTCATCCGGTGGCTCCGTCGGTTCCTTTGTCGGCGGCTTACCCCATTCCAACAAACTCCAATACAATGTCGGTGAGATGACCAACAGCGGCAACATCAGCAGGAACGGCATCGGTACAGTTGCGCCATAGATCAAGATCCAAGCTAACCAAGAGGAAGCAGGCAGCATCATTGCCAACCACAACAAACTCAGCGGTGCTTTATTTTCTGGCGGCACAGTGCGACGGATGAGGGCATAGGTCAGTAGACCCATTATGAAAAAAAGCAACCAAACTTCCATGAAACTCGAATCTAAACCTTTTTAAACTTGCTTGACACAATGCAACATCCCCAAGGGGCGATCGCCACAACCCGATCCATTGCAGATCCATAGCAGAGCAATCTCAGATCAATTGTCGAAACTCCGGGGTAATGCAACAATGGTAGCGACTTATCAGAACAAATAGGCAACAGCCCGTTGAACAGTACCCGCACCACGAAACCACCCCGACAGATATTCCCTACGGTTTATAGCTTCACACCAAATCGCGCCACATTAGGAGGAACATCTTATTTTATTGCAAATTTCACTGCAAAAAATGACGGCGGTATATTGGTCGATTGTCCACCCTGGCACGAAGACACCGCTGCATTTCTCCAAGCCCAAGGCGGCGTAAAAACCCTGTTCATTACCCACCGCGTCGCCATCAGCAACCAAGTCGCCCAGATCCAAGCTGAACTCAACTGCGAGATCGTCATCCAAGAACAGGAAGCCTATCTCATGCCCGAAGCCACCGTGACCCCCTTTCAAGACAACTGGCAACAGGACGAAGTACAAGCCATTTGGACACCCGGCTTTTCCCCCGGTTCCGCCTGCCTCTACTACAAAGGCGAGGGGGGTTGTCTATTCACCGGACGGCATGTACTCCCCAACCAACAGGGGGATTTGCTCTCCCTACGCACCGCCAAAACCTTCCATTGGGGCAGACAACTGCGCAGCATTGAAAAACTCACCCATTTCTTTAACCCCCAGAATTCCCACAATCTAAACTATATTTTCCCAGCAGCAAACACCGGATTTTTAAGGGGAATCGGCTTTGTGGAAAATGTTGCAGGTCAATTAGACCAAGCCTTAGATCGTTCCCGGAATCAACCCGATCTGTCATTGTGATGATGTGATAATTCTGGTGGATGAACTATCTGGATTTACTGGGGATTAGTTTTACGGAGAGACATTAGAACGGATTGGCTTGGCGATCGCCCATCAGAATTTCACCAAGGATGTTCAGCAAAGGCATTAAGTGAAAAAATTCTGCACATCTTCTGCGGCTGGCATACGGAATGGCTTAATTATTGCTGACGTTTTTTTGACAAATCTTTGACACACTATTGTGCTCATGATCTGAACTAAGTCTCCTGAAGTTGCTCTTGTCCCCATCAGCATTTCTAGATGAATCGATACCGATCGCCGCGCCTGTGCCATGTATCATTTAGGCTGAAACCATTGTGCAAGATTTCCGCGTAAGCGATATGACAAATCAGACCTCGAAAATTACCTATACATTCACTGACGAAGCCCCTGCCCTGGCGACTTATTCTCTATTACCTATTGTCGAAGCCTTTACCACAGCGGCAAATATCGAGGTCGAAACAAAGGATATTTCCCTCGCTGGACGGATTCTTGCCAATTTCCCCGAATTTTTGACGGAGGATCAGCGGCAACCGGATGCCCTCGCGGAACTGGGAGCTTTGGCGAAAACCCCCGAAGCCTACATCATTAAACTCCCCAACATTAGTGCATCTATTCCTCAGCTAACGGCGGCGATCGCCGAACTTCAGGCAAAGGGTTACAACGTGCCGGACTATCCCGCTGATCCGAAAACCGACGAGGAGAAAGCGATTAAAGCTAAGTATTCCAAGGTGTTAGGTAGTGCCGTGAATCCAGTGTTGCGCGAAGGGAATAGCGATCGCCGCGTTGCAGGGGCAGTGAAAGAATACGCCCAGAAAAATCCCCACAAGGTCGGTGAATGGACGAAGGATTCCAAGTCCCACGTTGCCCATATGGATGCCGATGATTTCTATGGCAGTGAGCAATCGGTTGTGATTGAACAAGCAGGCACTGTCAAAATCGAGCATGTCGCAGCGGATGGCACAGTCACTGTTCTCAAGGAAAAAACAGCGGTGTTTGAGGGAGAAGTAATCGACGCATCCCGCATGAGTGCCAAGGCATTACGGGCATTCTACGCCAAGGAAATTGCCGCCGCCAAAGCTGAAGATATTCTCCTCTCGCTCCATGTGAAAGCGACCATGATGAAGGTTTCTGACCCGATTCTGTTTGGTCATGCGGTGACGGTTTATTTTGCCGATGTCTTCGAGAAATATGCAGAGACCTTCGCGGCGTTGGGCGTGAATCCCAATAACGGTTTAGGTGATGTCTATGCCAAAATTGCCACGTTACCCGCCGACCAAAAGGCTGCCATTGAAGCGGATTTGGGGGCAACCTACGATAAGCAACCCCGTTTAGCAATGGTGAATTCTGATAAAGGCATCACCAATTTGCATGTACCCAGCGATGTAATTATTGATGCATCCATGGCGGCAGCAATTCGCACTTCCGGCAAAATGTGGGGCGCAGACGGCAAAGCCTACGATACCAAAGCAATGATTCCCGACCGTTGCTATGCCACCATGTACCAAGCTTGCATCGAGTTCTGTCAGGAAAATGGCGCGTTCGATGTGACCACCATGGGTAATGTGGCGAACGTGGGTTTGATGGCACAAAAGGCGGAGGAATACGGCTCCCACGATAAAACCTTTGAAATTCCAGCGGCGGGCATTGTGCGCGTTGTGGATGAGGCGGGCACAGTTTTAATGGAGCATACCGTCGAACCCGGCGACATTTGGCGGATGTGTCAGACCAAGGATATTCCGATTCAGGATTGGGTAAAATTGGCGGTCAATCGCGCTAGAGCTACGGGTAATCCGACCATTTTTTGGCTCGATGAAAACCGTGCCCATGATGCCAACATTATCGCGAAGGTCAATAAATACTTGCCGGAACATGACACTGACGGACTAGATATTCAGATTTTGCCTCCGGTTGAGGCGATGAAATTTACCTGTGCGCAAATCAAGGCAGGTAAGGATGTTATTTCCGTGACGGGTAATGTGTTGCGGGATTATCTAACGGATCTTTTCCCCATTCTCGAACTTGGCACTAGTGCGAAAATGCTCTCCATTGTGCCATTGCTTGCAGGGGGTGGACTCTTTGAAACGGGTGCGGGTGGTTCTGCGCCGAAGCATGTGCAGCAATTTGTTGAGGAAGGTCATTTACGCTGGGATTCCCTGGGTGAATTTTTGGCGATCGCCGTCACCCTCGAAGACCTTGGACGCAAGACCAATAATGAGAATGCGTTAATTTTGGCAGAGGCATTAGACAAAGCCAATAGTAAGTATCTCAATAACGATAAATCGCCCTCCCGCAAGGTCGGTGAAATCGACAATCGCGGTAGTCATTTCTACTTGGCAATGTATTGGGCAGAGGCATTGGCAGCACAGGACAAAAACCCTGAACTACAAGCCAAATTTGCCGCCCTAGTGAAAACCCTCACTGAGAATGAAGACAAAATTGTCGGGGAACTCTCCGCCGCCCAAGGTCAAGCGGTTGATATTGATGGTTACTATTTCGCTAATCCCGAAAAAGCCAGTCAAGCCATGCGTCCAAGTGAGACTCTAAATGGGGCGATCGCTGCTATCTAATTTATTTTCGCAATGCATGGTAAGCAAGCTTGAAATTTCATTTATCCTTATAGGTGAGAGGTCAAGCTTGTTTTTTTATGGTTTATGGCAAGAGACTTATTCCACCAATCGGTTAAAACAGCACTAATCAAAGATGGGTGGCAGATTACCAGCGATCCACTCAAAATTCGGATTGATCGTATTAAGCTTGAAGTCGATCTTGCCGCCGAGAAAGTGCTCGCTGCGGAAAAAGACAATCAAAAAATTGCTGTGGAAATTAAGAGCTTTATCAAACCTTCAACAATTAATGATTTTCACGCTGCGCTAGGACAATTTCTAAATTATCGTCTTGCTTTAGAAGTGACTGAACCAGATCGAGAGCTGTTTCTCGCCGTCCCTGTGGATATATTTTCTTCTTTTTTTCAAGAGACATTTCCACAGATGTCTATTAAAAAATACAGTCTTAAATTAATCGCTTATGAACCTTATTTGGAGGAAATAGTAGAATGGAAAAAGTAGAAAAATATCGTCAAATTGTCCAAGATTTACTATCTTCTTTGGTGACAAATGATGAGCCTGATGTTGAATGCCAATTTGTTTGTGACACAAAAAATGATCACTATCAAATTGTAGAAATGGGTTGGCAAGGTTTAAAACGACTTTATGCTTGCTACATCCATATTGACATCAAAGATGGAAAAGTTTGGATTCAGCACAACATGACTGAAATTGATGTGGGTCAAGCTTTGGTTGATCGAGGCATCCCAAATTCAGAAATTATCCTAGGTTTGCAACCAGCCTATAAACGTCCCTACACAAACTATGGTGTTGCGTAAAAAAAATCAAACTATATTTAGGATCTAATTACTAGGACAAAAGGTTGAAAAAGGAGATAAAGAGAGGGTCTGATCGAAATTACGATCAATCAATTAGACCCCGCCAATTCAAGTATGAAGTGCAACAGGTTCTGATGATGACAGCAAGAATACTTCACTCGGAGTGCGATAGTCAAGCGA
>JBIKYI010000112.1:0-7429 GCA_044355355.1 Limnothrix sp.
AGTTGAATAAGGTGGTAGATTTAATTAATAATCGACCAAGAAAATCGCTTGACTATCGCACTCCGAGTGAAGTATTCTTGCTGTCATCATCAGAACCTGTTGCACTTCATACTTGAATTGGCGAATTTAAAACGCAAAAATAGACTCTATCTTAAGCAATAAAAAACAATATTATTCTAATTTACTGTTAAAGCAAGTGCTACATCGAGGGATAGCCAAAGAAGTTTGTGCATCCAGACCACATTGATGACAATATTTTTCTTCGTGATTCTTTTTACCTTTAGATTTACGCCAAGCAGCATAACATTTTCGGCAAAAGGGACGGAATACATTGTAATCAATATCGCTGCGGCAACGAATACAAAAACCTTTTTTCTCTAACATATGAGACGAATTTAGATTAATTGTCTCTGTCGTAACAGGTGGAATGGCGATCTCCGGACTTATGGGAGCCTTTGTTTCGATGACTTGACCTGTTACATCACAGGATAATGCCGCATCAAAAATTGATTTTGCTTCCAGCGAAGCTTCACGAAATAAGTCCTTATCTTCCTTCGCATCAATCAGAATTCCCATCTCACGATTATTCTTTTCAGAGAATTCATACATGTTCATGGATGTAATAATCATTTCATCCTGATTAAAGTAACATTTAGCATGAAGATTCTGTGAATAACGAATCCGAAGATTTTTAAAGGCTTCAAGAACTTTAGTTTCTGCTATTCTTAATTTATTCTGACTGTAAACAATAATAATATTTACTCCTTTTTTATCTGCGTCAGTCAGGCGTTCTAACAGCGTCTTGGAAAGAAATAGATAGGGAGATATTAAAATCAGATTTTTCGTCGCATTGATAATAATTTTCTCGATGTAATAGGATGTTCCAGAAGTTGTCAGAAATTTGGGCATGAATCTATTGAGAGTTTTTTTACTCTTGTTATCTAGTCCTGAATATATTCTGTGCCGTTGAAGAGAGCCATTTCTGCCTTGACAAATTCTCTGCCTAAGTACATCGCATGATCAAGGCGAGAAACGGGACAGGGATCAGCTTCTTCTGTAATTTTGATGCCTAATTCCTTGGCGGTGCGACCCGTATAAATCTTTGTATGGGTTCGTTTTAAACTACCTTTACAAGCCAAAACTTCACCTGTTTCTGGGTCAGTCGCCAAACCCTGCTCATTAATGGTATTGGTAAAATGCTTGGCACAAATTAAGCTCTGATCCTGGTCGATGTAGATAATAAAATAACCTTGGGGATCGAGGTCGATAAAACGATTAGAAAGTTCGTTGTCGAGGTTTGTCCGTTCTTCAGCGGCGGCAGTCATGGGTCGATTCGTTGCATTTTGGCACAGTGTTTCAGTATAGCCCACAAAGAGAAAACCCCGTATTTCCTCGATTGAAAACACAGGGTTATTTTTAATTAGTGTGACGGTTAGCTTAATTGGTTCTCAAGCAAGATCGATCAATGGTGGGCAGCCTAATCGACTTAATTTTCATCTAAACGAACTGTGCCATCAGGAAAGACTGTCACGACACTACGATAGGTGAAATCAAGCGCCTCAGGGTGTCTACCACGGAACGTAAAGGTATAGCTACCATCAGCATTTTCCACGTAGGGAGAATCCTGAAAATCTCCATGCATCGAAGCTTCAGCCCGATAATTACCAAGACCACCATTGGCGTTTTCTGCCGCCTGACGGGCGAGGTTTTTGGCTTGGTTGGCATCCATGGGGACTGTGCGATCGCCCATGCTAGCGGCAACTGACCGGGGAGCACCATTATAGTTAATCTCCACTGCGCCATCGGGTTGGACAGTGACCTCGGATTCATAGGTAAAGTCTAGGGATTCGGGGTGACGACCTTTAAAGGTAAAGGTGTAGCTACCGTCAGCATTTTCCACATAGGGGGCGGCTTCTACTTTGCCATGCATTGAGTTCTCTGCCCGATAGTTACCGAGACCCCCATTGGCATTTTCTGCGGCTTGGCGTGCCATGTTTTTGGCTTGGTTCGCGTCGATCGCCAAAGTGCTAGAAAAATTAGAATTACGGCTCGAACGAGGTACACCATTGTAATTCACGACTACAGACCCATCGGGGGAGACAGTCACCTGGGATTCATAGGTGAAATCGACGGAACTAGGTTCACGACCCTTAAAAGTGAAGGTATAACTGCCGTCACTGTTGGCGACATAGGGGGAATATTGGGCATCGCCATGCATTGAGCCTTCAGCACGGTAGGCTTCCAAGCCGCCATTTAGGTCTTCAATGGTCTGACGAGCGAGGTTTTTGGCTGAATTGAGTGTGTAGATAAAGGTGCTGTCACTGGTACTGTTACTCATCTGGGCAAAGCTCGGTGTAGCAATGATTAGGGGGCTACCAGTGAGTAAAATGCCTAGGGCGAGGAGGGTTCGAATTGAGTTGACTTGCATTATGAATTCCGCGACGGGTAAATAGTCTATGGGTGGCGATCGCCTTATCTATCCTATGTAAATGAAGAAATGTCTGGGAAAAAGTTTCCGTCAGCAACCGTCACCAAGGATAATAAGAGACGTTTTATTCGCATTGGGGAACACATGAGCCGCTCGCGACCCATTTCTGCTTATTACCACCAACGCACTAAGTATGATCCCGAAACAATCGCCCAAAAAGGAAAGCAGCTTGATTGGTCACAAAAACCCGATTCCTTTAAAACCTACAAAATCGGTACGAACTACGATCTCAAACCCTATTTGGAATTAGAGCAAAATGACCCGAACTGGGAAGCCCTATCCTATCTGTTGCTCTTGAGCTATGGGCTAACGGCAAAGTTTGCCACCATGTCCGGTGTATTCGTTTATCTACGCTCTGCACCATCGGCAGGGGGCTTGTATCCGGCGGAGGTGTATCTGATTTCCAGGGGAACCAGTCTATTACCCGCAGGTTTGTACCATTACCAAGCCCAAACCCATAATTTACTGCGCTTCTGGGATAACCATTGCTGGTCAGATCTACAGGATGCTTGTTTTCGCCATCCCGCGTTGGATAAAACCCAGTTAGCCATCGTCACCACTACCATTTTTAACCGTTCCGTCTGGCGCTACGAAGCAAGGGCGTACCGTCGCGTGTTCTTGGATACGGGACATCTGTTGGGCAATATTAATCTGGCAGCGAATATGCAGGGCTTTCGTCCCCATCTGATCGGCGGGTTCTGCGATCGCCAAATCAATGAATTGTTTTACCTAGACGGCGAACAAGAATCTGTGACTAGTGTGTTAGCTCTGAATACAAATGTTCAAGCCACAAGCCAAGGTCGTTCTGCCTTGCCTTCCCCCGTTGACATGGACTATCCAGACCTCGCGGAAGAGGAATTATTGGGTAGATTACATCGAGCCTCCAGCATTTTGAGCCGTGCTTCCGTGCCGCCCCGTCAGCCCAGTGTGTTGGAGGATAAATATAATTTTCCATTTTGCCTGAAAATTTCCCTAGCTAGTACATCCGCCGAAAATCGCTATGAAAGTCGTGTGGATTGGGGGGAAGATCTGGAGGAACTGGAGGAAACGATGCTAAAACGTCGTTCCACGCGCCATTACACGGGGGAGGATTTGACCCTCAATGAGTTACAGCAAATTTTAAATTTTGCCTATCACCCAGAGGACTATGCCGAACAGGGCTTAATCGCCGATCCTGATTATTTTGATTTGAGTTTAATTGAAACCTTTGTGGCGGTGTCTGGGGTGACTGGTTTGGATGCGGGTTGTTATTATTACGCGCCGACAGCCCAGGAATTGCGCCAGGTGCGGTTTAAAAATTTTCGGGATGAGTTACATTATCTCTGTCTCGGTCAGGAGTTGGGACGGGATGCGGCGGCGGTCATTTTCCACACGGCGGATCTGGCAGCAGCGGTGGCTCGGTATGGCGATCGCGCCTATCGTTATTTACATCTCGATGCGGGTCATTTGGGGCAAAGACTAAACTTAGCAGCGATCCAACTAGGAGTCGGGGTGAGTGGCATCGCGGGCTTTTTTGATGATCAGGTTAATGAAGTGCTGGGGATTCCGGTGGATGAGGCGGTGATTTATATTACGACTTTGGGTGTGCCCCAGGAGGGTTAGTTAGACTATGACGAAGACCCAGAGATTAGACACAACAACAGCGATCGCCAATGTTAGAAATTACCAATCTACAAAAAACCTATGGTAAACGCTCTGTTTTACGGGGGCTGACGCTGCACATTGAGGCGGGGGAGATTTATGGTTTGTTGGGACCCAACGGCGCAGGGAAAACCACCACCATCAATATTCTCTGCAATTTATTACGGGCGGACAGCGGCACAATTCGCATTGGCAATCAGGCGGTGTCCGAGGCAACGAAAAAAATTCTCGGTGTTGCTCCCCAGGAAAATTTACTCTACAAAACCCTAAGCTGCGCGGAAAATCTCCGTTTCTACGGCAAAATTTACGGGCTAACGGGACGAGCCTGTGAAAGCCGCATCCAGTACTGTTTGGAGGCGGTTGGTTTGGGCGATCGCGCCTCTGCCCCCGTGGAAACCCTCAGCGGTGGTATGCAACGACGAATGAACATTGCCGTTGCCCTTGTCCATCACCCGAAACTGTTGATCCTCGACGAACCCACCACCGGACTCGATATCGAAACCCGCTATGAGATTTGGGAACTGATCCAGCGACTGCGGGGGGAAGGCATGACCATTTTGCTCACCACCCACCTCCTCGACGAAGCCCAACGCCTCTGTCAACGGATCGGTATTCTCAAAGGTGGTCAAATTATTGCCGAAGGAACCCTCGCCAAACTCCGCAAGATGATTCCTGCCCAGGAAATCGTCACCCTACAAACCAGCGATCCAGACCGGGCGATCGCCACAGGTACAGAAGCCGGATTTACCCACCGTTACTATGGCAGTGACCTTGCTTTCTGGCTACCCGAACCCCTCGAACTCAAACAAATTCTCGACATTTTCGCCGACCTGGAGATCGAATCCATCTCCCGCCAAGCCGTACAACTTGAACATATTTACGTCGAAATCACCCAACAACATGTTTTAACGGAAGCCCAAGCAGAAACCGTGTAAAATAGTAAGTAAAACGGATCAGTTACTTTTTTCTATCATGTTGAAAACTTTTCTCTCTGCCTCGGCGATCGCCCTTACCCTGAGCCTCAGTCCGGCGATCGTTCTCGCTGAACCCTCCCTAGCCACCCAAACCGCCACCATTTCCCCCAAAAAACTTGCCCTCATCGAAGAACTCCGCACCCTGACCAAACGCGACGCAAACGCCACCCAAATCCTCGATTTGATGATTAGCCAGATCCAAGCGCAAGCCGATGCCATGGCTCAAAGTCTCTTTGGCGAAAATGCCGACCCGGCGATCATCCAAACCTTTAACGAAACCTTTGACCGCATCAGCGAGCGCATGTACAACCTGATGCAAGAACAAATCGATTTCGTCGCTATCCAACAAAAAATTGACCAACAACTCTACGACGAATACTTCACCGAAGCCGAACTCCAAGACCTCATCAACTTCTACAGCACCCCCACCGGACAAAAAACCGCAGAAATCTTCCCCCAACTCACCCAGCGATCCATGGAATTATTCAGCGAAGAAGTCACCCCCACCATGATCGCCATCCAAGAACAAGTACTCACAGAAGAATTTGCCTTCAACCCCAATCCTGACGACGATCCCACCATGAAATCTGATCAGTAAATCATTATTGTTTTCCTTCCCAATCCGATTGCGAGCAAACAAGATCATAAAATACATTCATCCATTCCCAGAACTAGCATCAAACCTATGACGGAAGAAATCCCAGACCCCAAACCAGAAGACATTCTACCCAGCCCTCTACGGTGCTGGACAGGTACTGCCGTCGCCGGAAGCATGTCCTTTGCTGCCTATCTACTGACCACCAAAATCATCGCCAATTTTGCTAGTAATCCCCCTACAGGCAACAATTTTGCCATCCGGATCAGCGTTACCGTCCGCACCCTGATCACCGGAGTTTCGACCATGGCAACCAGCGTTTTTGCCTTAATTGCGATCGGTTTACTTCTACTAGGCTTTAAATCCCTACTAACCCCAGAAAAAACCGCTACTACAGAAGACTGAACCAAGTCAAACCCAAGAAAACCCATACTCAACAAAAAAACCTCCAGATTGCGCCGGAGGTTTTTTGTTATTTAGCTTAAGTGAAGCCCATGAAGCAAAAACTCAAAACTATGATTTAGAAGCTGAAGGTAGTACGAACAGCACCGATCACGATGTCATCATTGGCGCTATTCTGACCAGGAGAAGTCAACCAGATTACACCAGGAGTGATCGCAATGTTCTTGGTGAGTTGGTACTTGTAAAGTGCTTCGATATGTAAAGGCACATCGTTACTTGCCACAGTATTAATACCACCAATCGTGATATCACCTGCGTAGGGTTCAGCACCAACAATGATCGCACCCATGTTCCCAGCCTTACCCAAGTCGGGGAAAACAGCAGCCAGACCATAAGTCCAGATTTCTGCATCGCCACCATTCGCAACCAAATCAGCGCCAGTGTAGCCACCCCAAGCACGGAGACTAAACTTCGAACTCAAATCGAATTGACCTTGGAGACCAAAGGTATCGCTGGTGATGCCAGTAGCAACACCACCTAAGGTGTTGGCAGATGCAGTACCAGTTCCACCATAGAGGAAAGAAGCTCCACTAGTGTCATATCCATGGATGTAAGTTGCACCGAACTTGAGTTTATCGGTGGGCTTAATAACCAATTGGGCTAGAGCGGAGTAGCTACCATCAAAAAGACCATTGCCGGAAGATGAATCGCTAGCATTTTTAGCAAGATAGCCAAGGGATGCCTGGAAAACATTGTTGAAATCATGCTTGATGCCGAGACCACCTGTTTTTCCACCAAGACCTAAACGGTAAATGGGGCTGCGCTCACCGAAACGGGATAGAGCACCACTAGCACCACCACCTGCTTCTAGACCGGAGTTAAAGGTATCCGCATAGAAGTGGTGACCACCAAGACTCGCCATTGTGGTAACGGTAGTTTTGGAGCCGAGGGGGAAGACATAGTGCAAGCGGTCAATGGTTACACTGTTACCAGTCTCACCATCGTAAGAAAAGCGTCCCTCTTGGGTTGCCACGCCATCAAAATCAGTGAAGGAAGTGCCAGCATTACCAGCAGTCAAACGGGTATAGAGTTTGTCCTTACCAGTGAAGCTAGTGACCAGTTGGAGGCGCACTTTGTCATGAAAAACAGTTTGTCCGTCTGTACTGTCACCGAAGACATCGGCAAGAGTCATGGCAACTTCGCCGGTCAATTTTGTGGTGGTGGAGAATTGGTGGTCTTCGAGGAAGTCTACGCGACCTTCGAGATCATCGACGCGTGCACCCAGGGTAGCGAGTTCCGCTTCAAACTCTTGTACCATGGCACGGATTT
>JBIKYI010000113.1:0-7389 GCA_044355355.1 Limnothrix sp.
CGAGGGATTTTGACATCTTTTCCCCTTCTACTTTCACCATGCCATTATGCATCCAATATTTCGCTAAAGGCTGCCCCGTCGCCGCCTCAGATTGGGCAATTTCGTTTTCGTGGTGAGGAAAAATTAAATCGCTACCGCCCACATGAATATCAATGGTCTCGCCTAGGCGATCGCGCACCATGGCAGAGCATTCAATATGCCAACCCGGACGACCGGAACCCCAAGGCGAATCCCAGGCGGGTTCCCCAGGTTTGGCGGCTTTCCAGAGGGCAAAATCAAAGGGATCTTGCTTTTTCGGCGCATCAGGATCTTCGTCAACTCGCCCACTGGCTCCGGCTTGCATATCCTCTAGTTTGCGACCAGAGAGTTTGCCATAGCCGTCAAATTTACGCACGGAATAATAGACATCCCCCTGGGAGGCATAGGCAAAGCCTTTATTTTCTAGGTCGTGGATGAGTTTTTGGATGCCGTCTAAACAGTGGGTAGCACGGGGATATTCGTCGGCGGGTTGAATATATAACGCCGCCATATCTTCGTAGTAGGCATCAATGTATTTATCGGCAACGGCTTCCATGGAACTGTTTTCCTGGCGGGCACGGTTGAGAATTTTGTCGTCAATGTCGGTGAAATTCTGGATATAACGCACATCATAGCCAGACCATTGCAGATAGCGCCGCACCACATCCCAGCTTAGGCAGGTGCGGGCATGACCGAGATGGCAATAGTCATAGACGGTGATCCCACAACAATACATCCGCACCTTCCCGGGTTCGAGGGGGGTGAAGGGTTCGGAGCGGCGGTTGAGGGTGTTGTAGAGGCTTAAGGTCATGGCTAGCAATGGCATTTACAGTGTTTGATTCTAGCCTAGGACTGTTTGCTTGTCTTGAATTCCGCCATAAGAGTTTAGGGAAATGAGGCATTTTTAGAGAGCAAATCAGCCATAATAAGGGTGTTTTTCTGGCAAGCCCATGGTTTCTATGCGCATTCTATTGGTTGATGATGAACGGGAATTACGGGAAGCTCTCAGCCAAGTGTTACTCCGGGAGGGCTATGAGGTGGAGATGGCGGATGATGGGCGATCGGGTTTGGCGCTGGCGCAACAGCAGGATTATGATTTGCTGATCCTGGATTGGATGTTACCCCATTATTCGGGCATTGAAATCTGTCAACGACTGCGGGATGGGGGACAGGCAACCCCGGTGTTATTTTTGACGGCGAAGGATACGGTGGATGATCGGGTGCAAGGGTTGGATGCGGGGGCGGATGATTATCTAGTAAAACCCTTTGAGTTACGGGAATTGTTGGCGAGGGTGAGGGCGTTATTACGGCGATCACCCATTATTGATCCACCGAGTCGCCTCCGGGTCGCGGATCTCGATTTAGACCGGGAAAACCAAGTCGCCTACCGCAATGGGCGCATGATTCGCCTCTCGGATCGGGAATTGCAGTTACTCACCTATTTGATGGAGCATCCAGAGCAACTCCTCACCCACGAGCAAATTTATCAACATCTCTGGCAGGACGAAGAATCCCCCAGTAGCAATGTTCTGGCGGCTTTGATTCGGCTACTCCGTCGCAAGGTGGAAACCAAGGGCGATCGCCCTCTGATCCATACCATTTATGGCAAAGGCTACTACTTCGGTGAACAGCAAGGCAACTAACCTATTCCGCTGGTGCTTCCGCCGGAGCCTTTTTCTGGACGACTGGTGGCGCGGGAATGTCTGCCGCTGGTGCTACAGGTGCTGGAGCGGGAGTCGGTGCTGGGGTAGGTGCGGGTGCAGGCGTTGGTGTGGGTGCAGGAGTCGCAGCGGATTCCTTCGGAATTGGCACAAATTCGGGGACTGTTTCCGGTTGAGTGGAATAGTCGAAGGCAGGGGGCTTATAGGTATTCGCGTTATTTGCCTTACCCGATTGGGGGCGATCGCCAGTAGCATAGTCAGAGTCTTCATTACTGCCCCTGTTACCACCATTCGTATTGACAGCCGAATTTTGCGTAGTCTTATTGCCATCAGCATTTTCCGAGTCTGCAATTGAACTATTCGGCTTTTTCACATTTCTCAGGGGAACTGCCGCAATGGAACCCACACGGTTTTTTATATTGGGCACGGGCGGAAAATTTTCCACCGCAATGGATTTTGTGATCTGCCCCATCAAGTCACCCCACATCTTGGCAGCGGTACTACTTGCCCCCTGGGTCGGCTTATTATTGTCATTGCCCAGCCAAATGCCCGTCACCATTTGCGGAATAAAGCCGATAAACCAAAGATCCCTCGCTTCATCGGAGGTTCCCGTTTTACCTGCCACAGGACGACTAATATTTGCCTGGCGACCCGTGCCGCTTTCGACCACCTTAGTGAGCATGGAAGTCACAATTGCACAGGTTGTCTCATCCAATGCCTTATGGGGATTTGCCTCGGCTTCATAGATCACTTTGCCATCACGATCCAAAATGCGACTAATGCCATAGTTTGGTTGGTGCACACCTCGATAGGCGAGGGTTCCATAAGCGGAGGTGATTTCCAGGAGATTCACTTCCCAAGCGCCCAGGGCAAGGGAATAGGTAGGCTTCATCTCGGAATGAATCCCCATTTGTTTGGCAATGTTCATAATTGGATCCCAGCCCACATCAAGCATGACATTCAGGGCAATGGTATTCACCGACTTGGTGAGGGCTTCAGTCAGAGTGAGGGTTTCATTACTGAATTTGCCGGAGTAGTTCTTGGGTTTGTAGTCGCCGATCGCAAAGGGCTTATCCACATAGGTTTTGTCTGGGGACATGCCTGAGGCGATCGCCGCCGTATAGACAAAAGTTTTGAAGGTCGAACCGGGCTGACGTTGGGCTTGGGTGACGCGATTATACTGATTATTCTCAAAGTCGAGACCTCCCACCATAGTTTTGATCTGACCATTCCGGGGGTCAATGCTGACGATCGCCGCCTGTTTAAAATTCTGATAGCGTCCATATTTCTCAATGCCATTCTTGAGCACCTCTTCCGCCCAATCCTGCCACTGGGGATTAATCGTTGTTTCCACGACCACCCCACCCCGTTGGAGCTGTTCTGGGGTTAGATAACGATCTAATTCCGCCTGGATATAGTCACTAAAGTAGGGATACTTCCTGAGGAGACGCTTTGGCACTTGGCGATTCATTTCTAACGGTGTGGCGATCGCCTGATCCATAGCCGCCTGGGAAATAAAACCATCCTCCCGCATCCGTACCAATACCTGATTCCGCCGCGTGATCGCCTTCTGGGGATCAACAAACGGCGAATAGGCACTCGGCGCAGGCGCTAAACCCGCAATCATTGCCGCTTCCGGTAGAGTCAACTCATCCAAAGTTTTCCCAAAATAAACCCAAGCCGCATCCGTCACCCCATAGGCACCAGAGCCAAGATAGACCAAATTCAAATAACTCTCGAGAATTTGATCCTTCGTGAACTCCTCCTCCAACTTCGTCGCCAAACGCATCTCCTTGAGCTTACGTAGAGCCGTCATTTCCTGATTCAGAAAGACAATCCGCGCCACCTGCTGGGTGATACTACTGCCACCTTCGACAATCTCACCCGCCTGAAAATTCACATAGGCAGCCCGAAAAATCCCCTGGGTATCCACCCCAAAGTGCTCATAATAACGACGGTCTTCACTGGAGATAAACGCTTGGGAAACCACCTCCGGCACTTCCCAAATCTTTGCCTTCTCGTGGGAAACAGGCCCCACTTCCTCAATCACCGTTCCATCCGCCGCCTTCACCACCAAAGTATCAGGACGGGTATAAATCAAAACTTCATTCACTTCCTCCGGCACAAGCGCTTCTAATTCCTGCCAACCCCGATAAAGGAAATAACCACTGGTTCCCGCCCCGGTAATCATGCCCGCCAATAACCATAGCCACCAGCGTGATTTTTTCTTTGGTGGTTTTTGGGGGGGCTGTTCGGTGTTCTGTTCTGCGTTCTCAGCCTGCATAACTGATGCTGGATTGGGATCTAGGGACTGGTCGTCCGTGTCACCTTGCCAGGACTGAATAGTCTGTAATTCTGTCGCTTCATGCCCAGCTACGGTGGGTTGCCCTTCCGATTTCTTCGAATTTTTCGAAAAATTAAACACGCCGAATCCCTCTGAAATATTGCCCCAATAACGGCATTGCCCGATCGAAAGAACATCGAAACAGTTGTCAATTCGGTTATTGAGCCAAGAACAATATCAAGAACACTATAAAAATAGCAAAAGTCTTCAGGAGATTTTAGCTTAATCTTTCGCAAAATACTAAAATAATTAGTCTTAGAAAATCCCTGTTATGGAACTTGTGGCAAAATCTTCTCAGTACTTTGCTGTAAGAATTGTTTAGAAGCGGGTAACGCGATTCGAACGCGCGACATTCACCTTGGCAAGGTGACGCTCTACCGCTGAGCTATACCCGCATGTGTGTTGAGCACGGATACTAATATGCCAAAGAAAAAATGTTTTGTCAAGGGCGATCGCCAACTTTTTTTGATCGCCCCTGTTGAGAGAAATTTCTAGGGTGATTCTAGGGGAGTTTTTTCATCAAACTTGCCATCTCAAGGGCACTGAGAGCATAACCCCAACCGAGATTACTCTTAATCCCCGCCCGTTCGAGGGCCTGCTGCATGGTGTCGGTGGTAAGGATACCAAAAATGACTGGAACCCCCGTTTGGAAACCTGCGGCGGCAATGCCTTTGGACACTTCAGCGGAGACATAATCAAAATGGGGAGTATCGCCACGAATAACCGCACCGAGACAAATAATGGCATCGTACTGACCGGAATCAGCAAGGCGTTTGGCGACGAGGGAAATCTCGAAGCTACCGGGAACCCAGACATAATCAATCTGTCCGCCTTCGGTGCTGGTATCAACGCCATGACGTTTGAGGCAATCTTGGCAGCCAGCGAGGAGTTTGCTGGTTACGAGGTCGTTGAAGCGCCCAATCACAATGGCGAGTTTGAGTGCTTGGGTGTTGTCGTTGTATGTGCCTTCGAGGGTTGTCATGGTAGAGGGACAGTAAGTGATTATGGAGTGATGATTTTAAGAATGCTTAAATGAAGATCAACGAAAGGTTGAGCGAAGAATTGTAGATAATTCCGAAAAAAAGAGGTACAGAAGGACTGGGATCAAACCCAGGGACGGCTGCACCTCTTGCGATTTAAGTATAAGAAGTAGTCTGGGGTTGAATGATGGGATGTTAAATCACGAAAAAATTCAACACACCAACGGCAACGACGAGGGCAATCCAAGCAAAGGAGCCGAGGTAAATCAGAGATTTGGACTGATCCCAGTTTTGGGGGGAAGCATAGGCGACGGGTACGCCGATCACCATGAGGAAGGAAAGACCGACGAGGGCGGCTAAGGCAAGTTGGAATAAAATAGACATTTTTTTAAAGTTTCTCCCAAGACAGCAAGCGAGTGGGGTTTAGGATCTCAAAGTAGGTTTGATTATCCCAGTATATTTGTGTTGTTTATAGTAAGCTACCAGAAAATTGCACTTCTCTGGTAGGTCAGGTCAAGACTATTCATCGAAACGCTTTTGGTAGGAAATGTCGGGGCGATCGCCGGGGTCTTGGCTCTTAATCTGAAGGCTGGGTGGTGTCGATAGGAGACCGAGTTAGCTTGGCGATATATGTGAACGAAATTTCTTGATGGTTGCATTGCGCCCGATAAGCTTACTCTCTGCCAAATAATGCTTCTAGTAGTATGGCTTTTGTCGCAATTGTCCCTTCAATTATAGAGCCGCAATCAGGGCTGACGGTGGGGCGATCGCCATGCTGATTGCTGTGTGAATGGGCAACATTTTCTGGTTAGGGGCAAAAACTCTGCGATATCTACAGGAGTGATGACCAAACTATAAGCTCTGGCAAATTAATCGATACAAGAAATTACACCGAGATTGACCAATAACGCTTATCTGTTTCTTCTTGGAGTGATCGCAAGCGTTGAATTTCAGCTTGACGCTGTACCTGCTCCTCAAAGGCTTCAATAATCCCCTTCGACTCCTCAATTGTCGGGATAATGATCTGTAGAGTACGCAGCATGGTTAGAGAAATCATTGGGATAGTCGCACCAGAAACTAATTTTTGTAAGTAACATTGCCCTACGTCTGAGCGCAGATACATAAACAATACCTTTGGCTCGATACCCTTAGGTGATCGCAAAATCACGCAGGACTGATTGACCATCCACCCCCCATCTCCCGCTGGTGACACAGACTCCGGGGTGATCGCCACTTTAGCAACACTGCCTTTAATCGCCAATAGAATATCTAACGGCTGAATGAAAGCAGCAAAATCTTTCTTAGATAACTGCTCTTTAGGCACATCAAGTTGTTTAGAGGGTTGTGCAAGATATCCAAAGTTTGGAAAATCTGCCACCCCGAATTCATAGATAGAGAAACATTCATCCAGATCAACGTCATCTGATTTTTTCAATTGACTACTCATCAAAGGTTTCACCAGCTCAACGCAATCACTTAAAAGAGTGACTTGAGATTGCGCTAAAATTTGGTTCATTTTCTTCACATTTGGCGGCAACAAATACTGAGCAGGCATTAAGTCAGCATTATTTTTTAAAATTTTTTCCACTGGAGTATCAATAGCGATTGCCTCATCCTGAGGCTTCAAGATATGCTCAAGTAAACTTTCCCAATTATTTAAAACAGAACGTCCCCGAAAAGCCCGCTCATAAAACTGCCCATCATCCCCTGAAACAAAGCGAACAGTGTCATGCTTTTTGGTTTTATCCAACACCAGAATTGACAAAGGAATACTCGTATAAGGTAACAATGCTGATGGCAAAACTATTACTGTTTTAATGACTCCAGATTTAAGTAAATCTTCCCGCAATCTCCGCTCTGCCCCAGCACTAAACAAGATACTTTGAGCACCTACAATCACGGATTTTTCAAGGGTTTGCGCCAAAATATGCTGGATAGTAAGCACATTTCCGGAATTGGTTGGTTCTGTAAACCGATTAAATAAATCTTTTTGAAAAACATCCGTTGCAACTTTCACACCCATTGGCGGAAAAGATAAAGAGATATCAAACTGTTTCAACTTTCCCGCCATTACATAACCCGGACTTCGCAAAGGGTCACCTAATCGCACCTCAATATCTAGGTCATTGATGACGGCGATCGCCATCATTGGTGAAGAATGATCATATTTTTCGACAAAGACTTGCGAACCAGTATTTTTCAAGCGACTTGACAACTCGAAAACATCATCATAGGGGCAATAAATACTTTTACCCGAACACTCACCAGCCAAACCCAATATTAATGAGATGAATTCTTCTGGTAAGCCATATCCCGAACCACCACGCAATGAAAGCGTACTCATCAACGGATAAATAGAAAGTTGACCTTCATCTAAAAATCCATT
>JBIKYI010000114.1:0-7380 GCA_044355355.1 Limnothrix sp.
AGATTTAATTAATAATCGACCAAGAAAATCGCTTGACTATCGCACTCCGAGTGAAGTATTCTTGCTGTCATCATCAGAACCTGTTGCACTTCAGATTTGAATTGGCGAAGTTACAGGGCTGTGAGTATTATATTTTGGTGGTTTCACCAAAGCCTTCGTAGGTACATATTTATATTTTTTCTTGATTTTTACAAAGTACTTAGGTAAGGTGATTTTTATTTTTTTTTAATAATCTAAGTCTGTTTTTTATGGTTTGATCGAGTTGAGTACTGTTACAGAATGTGGTGATTTTTTGCTGAACCTTAGCCCTTCTATGGGGGCAGCAGAATTTGAGGAAAACAAAGTATATTTTTATGCTTTTATGTATCGTTTTGTCTCAATTTTTGAGTGGTATTTAATTTGTGTTGTTGGGTTAGGCGGCTACGTCTTTATCGCCGTATTTCAGGAGTAGGGCGATCGCCACGCTCACAGCAAAGATGAGGGTCATGCTCAGGGCAGAACCAAAGCCCCAATTGCGGGATAGACCGAGGAACTGGTTATAGATCAGGCGGGACATGGTCATACTCGAAGCCCCCCCCAACAGTTCTGGATCGACAAAATCCCCTAGACCGCTAATAAAGACGAGTAAGGAGCCTGCCAAAATCCCCGGAAAGGTTTGGGGGATAGTCACTCGCAGAAAGGTATCGATTGGTTTTGCCCCTAGATCTGCGGAGGCTTCGAGGAGTCGGGTGTCGAGTTTTTCGATGGAGGCGTAGAGAATCAAGACCATGTAGGGCAGATAGCTGTATGCCATACCGATCAACACTGCCACATTGGTATTGAGTAGATTTAAGGATTCAAAGGAATTACCCGTCAGCTCCAGTAGGGTATTTAACAGACTAGAGATCCCAAGGGATTCCATCACCGTATTCAAGACCCCTGTCGGACTCAGGATGGTAATCCAGGCATAGGAACGCAATAGAGAAGATGTCCAGAGGGGTAGGATAAAGCCGAGTAACAGCAGATTTCGCCAACGTTTGGGAGCCATCTGGGCAATCCAATAGGCAACGGGAAAACCCATTAAGAGGCAGGTGATCATTGTGCCTACGGCAAAAAAGACGGATCGTCCGACCACCTTGAGGTTATCGCTATCCAAGATGCGGAAATAATTATCTAAACCGCTGGGATTTACGAGTTCGCCTGGGTGAATATTGGGGACAAGGCTTAATTCAAAAATTACCAGGGTGGGCAGCACGAGTAGGAGCACTAGCCACACACCAGCGGGACTGAGTAGGGTAAGAATGCCTGTCCAGGGGAGTCGATTGCGGAATTTTTTGGGAGCCATTGCGTCTAGATCTTCGGGAGCCATAGAAAATTAACCACTGGTGAGCTTCGTCCAATATCGGTCGTAGATTGCACCCACCTCTTCGCCAAGGGGTTTGAGTCCCTCACAGCGATCAATGGTTTCTTCGGAGGGGAATAGGTTAGGGTTGGTGCGGACATCTTCGGGGAGGAGTTCGTAGCCGGGACGGTTGGGGGTGGCAAAGCTCAGACGCTTGGTCATCTCTGCGGAGATTTGGGCGCGCATCATAAAGCTTATCCAGGCATAGGCTCCGGGAATGTTGGGGGCAGTGCGGGGAATAACGAGGGTGTCTGCCCAGACGGAGGAGCCACTTTTAGGGACGATGTAGGCGAAGTTTTCGTCTTCTTGGGTGATTTCGTTGGCATCGGAGGAGTAGCACATGGCAATAAGGAGATCTCCGCTGAGAATCTGGGTGCGCCAGGCATCGGAATTGAAGGAGGCGATCGCCGGACGGAGTTGCACTAATTTTTCGTAGGCTTGGCGAATTTCGGCTTCATTACTGGAGTTGTAGGAAAAGCCGAGGGATTTCATGGTGGCTCCCATCACCTCGCGCACGTCATTGAGGAGAGTCATGCGTTTTTTGAGGCTGCTTGCATTTTGCCAGAGATAATCCCAATCCTCTGGGGGGGTCGTCAATTTAGTTTTGTTATAAATCAGTCCTGTGGTTCCCCAACTGACCGGAATGCTGTAGCGATTACCGGGGTCATAACCCGGATCGGCGAAGGTGGCAAATAAATTCTCAATACCATCAATTTGGCTGTGGTCGAGTTCCGTCAACAGTTCGAGATCGACCATCTCCTGCACCATGTAGTCCGACGGATAAATGATGCTGTAGTCGCCACCGCCCTGGGCTTGGATCCGGGCAAGCATGGCTTCGTTGGAGTCGAACACATCGGCGATCGCCTTGATCCCGGTTTCTTCCTCAAATTGTTTCAGGAGGGCATCATCGGTATAACCCGACCAGGTGTAGACATAGAGCGTATCCGTCGAACTGCGGCGAGCCTGGGGTTTAATGTCCGCGAGTCGCCAGCCACAACTCGACAAAGCAAAACCCGAAAGAGCAGCGGCTGACCCTTGCAAGAACTGACGACGGTTAAGATGGAAGTTATTTACGCCCTGATCGCTCATTGGTAACGGTTATCGGTGTCGTGACTGCATTCATCATAGGAGAGGTTAGGCATTTAGCGCCAAACAATCTGCCGTTGACCAATGGGCATAAACTAAAGTGCCATGGTTAATGCTTGCACTGGTATTAGGTTGCTTCACTCGGAGGCGATCGCCACTACTGAGACGCACCACATAGAGCACATGGGTTCCCAGGAACATGGTGTGTTCCAATTGACCCTCAAAACAATTCGTCGCATTTTTCGGTGGCTCAAGGCTAATCTTAATTTTTTCCGGGCGGATACTCACCACCACTTCCCCAGAAGGAATATCAGGACGTTGCTTCTTGGCGCTGTAATTACTGTGGGTATTGGCGACCATCATATTCGGTCTGTGTTCCGGCAAATCCACGACGATTTTGAGACCCTTGCTCGTCACCACATTTTGCACCGTGCTTTCGGTGTTATTGACATAGCCTTCTAACAAGTTCGTGTCACCAATAAAGTCCGCAATAAAAGGCGTTGCCGGACGATCATAGATTTCGTGGGGTGTGCCAATTTGCTCAATTTTGCCGTTGCACATCACCGCAATGCGATCGCTCATGGACAGGGCTTCCTCCTGGTCGTGGGTGACCATCACAAAGGTTAAACCAAGATCCTTATGGAGGCGTGAGAGTTCTACTTGCATTTCCTTACGAAGCTTGAGATCCAATGCACCGAGGGGTTCATCCAGCAGTACAACGGCGGGCTGATTCACCAAGGCACGGGCTAGGGCGACCCGTTGCTGTTGACCACCGGAAAGTTGATTGGGAAAACGGGTGGTATAGCCTTCCATCTGGACGCGCACCAGGGCTTCTTGGACGCGATCGCGCACTTCCGCCTTCGGTAATTTTTGAATTTTTAGACCAAACGCCACATTTTCAATCACGGTGAGGTGACTAAACAGGGCATAGCTTTGGAACACAGTATTAACGGGGCGGCGATAGGGCGGTACTTCGTTAACATTTTGTTTTTGGATCAAGATGTCCCCGGCAGAGGGGGTTTCAAATCCGGCAATTAGGCGCAATGTCGTCGTTTTACCGCAGCCAGATGGCCCCAGAATGCTAAAAAATTCCCCTTTGCGGATATTCAGGTTTACGCCACAAACGGCAGTATCGCCATTGAAGATCTTGAAAACCTGCCGGAGTTCTACGTCTAAGGGCGCAGCATCCACATCGGTTGGGGTTGGCTTTTTGGTAAAGGTAGAGGACATAAATCTGCCTACAACACAGCGCTCAGTAATTAATGTTTATTCTAATTGTTTAATCCTTGGCTACATTCTATATGTTGTCGCCAGGATGGGGAAAGTTAATCCTCGGGTTGAGCATGGGAAAGGGAGATGGGGGGACAAGGGGACGCGGCGAATGATGTTTATTCTGAACAGAAACCGAGAGTCGATCTTTGGTGAAACCCCATTTTTTGTAGTGGCAACCTGCATTTATTGGTGCGGCTTGCAGTTTAACGATTATGCAAGAGATCTAGTGAAAAATCGCGTCTCCCCGTCTCCCTCTCGCCGCGTCACCATTGCAGGATCTACCGATAACAAATGCTGGTTAGCCCAGTAAACTGCGCAACATCCAAGCATTTTTTTCGTGAACCTGCATCCGTTGGGTGAGGAGATCGGCGGTGGGTTCGTCGCTGGCACTATCCACCACGGGGAAAATTGAGCGGGCTG
This sequence comes from Limnothrix sp., assembly GCA_044355355.1. GTDB lineage: Bacteria > Cyanobacteriota > Cyanobacteriia > Cyanobacteriales > MRBY01 > MRBY01. Next base: position 4,160 of record JBIKYI010000114.1, read on the forward strand.
TGCGCACTACGGCTTCCTGTCCCTCTACCAATAAACGAATCATCTCTTCGGCGGTGGGTACGCCAGGAGTTTCGGCGATGGAGGAGAGTTCAATAAATTCTTTGTAGGTTCCGGGGGCTGGCATCCCTAGGGAACGAATGCGTTCGGCAATGAGATCAACGGCGAGGGCAAGTTCGGTATATTGCGTCTCGAATAATAAATGGAGGGTCTGGAACATGGGACCAGTAACGTTCCAGTGGAAATTATGGGTTTTGAGGTAGAGGGTATAACTATCGGCGAGGAGGTGACTGAGACCCTTGGCGATCGCCTGACGATCTGTTTCGGAAATGCCGATATTGATGGGTAACGGTTGAGACATGCTGTACCTCGGTTGAATATAAACCCATTATGGAATTCATTTACAGAGTTTTCCAGAATAATTCATAAATCATAATGATTCTTAGAAAGGAGCTTGAAAGCTTGTTTTCTCTGGGAAATTGCTCCCAGGAGCGACCTTAGTGAATTCGATCAAGCAATTTACGATGTTGTTGTGCCTGTTGAGCAGGGGTTTGGGCATTGTCTAATGGTTGTGCTGGCGATCGCTCCTGTCGTTGTGCCTGAAAAGCGCTTAACCAAGTTTGCTCAATCACAGCGACATCCTCCGGTAATGCGGTCAGGTCAAAACCGGGCATTTGGCATTGGGCTTGCAGTTGGGTCACCTTGGGGTCATAGCTCAGGGCAAAGCAGGGGCATCCGGCGGCGGCGGCGATAATGAGGCTATGGAGACGCATCCCGATCAGAAAATCGACTTGGGCAAATAGGCTTTTAAATTGTTGGGGTTTACGGATCGAAATGATCGTTTTTGGTTCGGCTAGGGCGTGGTACAGTTCCTCGGCGATCGCCTGATCCTGACTCTCCTGGAATGGCACTAGGATGATGCTTGCCTGGAGTTTTGTTTGTAAGGCTTGTAAGGCTTGACTGAGGAGAGCAATTTTTTCCGGCGTGAGAGTGGGGTGCGATCGCAAATTCACCGCAATGCGAGGCTGAGGTAACTGTAAATCTTGATCCAGGGGGATGCCAGCCAATGCCCAAACGGGATCGGGGGCAAGCAAATGTTTGATGTTCCAGGACTCTAATAAATCTGATGAGCCTTGATCCCTGACACTCACCGCTTGACAGGCTTTTAAACAACTGAGGGTAATGCCCTGGGCGATCGCCGAGTTGAGGGGACCAATGCCCTGACCCCAAGCCATGGTTTTTTTGCCGAGGATTTGGGCGAATTTCATTAAACCGCCGTAGTAAATCGGACTCGCGAGGCTGGTGACATCCTGCATCAAACTGCCTCCACCCCAGATAAACCAATCCGCACTGGCGATCGCCTGCAACGTTTTGAAAGATTTATGGGGAAAGGTCTTCACGCCATAGGCTTGGGCAGTGGCAGCGGGATTATGGGACAACACCCAAAGTTCCACATGGTCGGGTAACATCTGCAATAGCGTCACCAAAAGGGCTTCATCCCCCGCATTTCCCTGACCGTAATAGCCACACAAAATCACCTTCGTCATCACCAATATCCCAGAAAAAGCTTTGCCTATCTTATCGGATAGTACCCATTCGTTTTTGGAGTGGGAGATGGGGAGATAGGGAGACAAGGGGACGCGGTGAAAGGAGTATTTTGTGTAAACAGCCAGAGCCTGTCTTATCTGGTACTACCTATTCATTTTTTTGAGCGGGCGACAAAGGGACAAGGGGACGCGGCGAAAGGAACATTTTGTGTAAACCAGCCAGAAACTTATTCTCCCCATCCCCCTATCTCCCCCTTTCCCCATCACTCCTTTCTGGTTTGTAAATCCTGCTGGGGCGATGGTGGGCATCAATTTCTACCACCAGATCTGTCCAGTCGGGGTTTTGGGTCAGGGGCGTAATAAATAATTCCGGATGGAGCGATCGCCAAAAATAATCCACAAATTCATCGATTTCCGCGTCACCCATGCCCGTTTTCCCGGTGGAAATCATCTGATGTTCCGCATCCTTACGCCATTGTTTACTCAGGCGATAATCCTCTGGATAGAGTACCAGCAAGCGATCCAGCTTTTCCCACAAGGGCAAATAAGCCGCTAGAGCAAGGTTCATATCCTTGGCAAATCGTCGATCTTCTGGTGAAATAATCGGTGCGGGGGGCTGCTCAAACAAAGCTTCATCCACGGGACGGCAGCCCACAAACCAACCTTCAAATAAAATAATTTCCGCCGGGTCAATTTCCTCTGGTGCTAGGCGATCGCCTGCCCCCTGGTGCAAGGATTTATCGAACCGAGGAATCGCGATTTTATCCCCCAGATTTGCCCGTTGTAATTGCGTCAATACTTCGATCCCCGTCGCCACATCATGGGTTCCAGGGGGACCCCGCCAAATTAAACGCGGTTGGGTCAAGAGCAACACTTGCCGTTCTGCATAGGTTTTATAAAGGTCATCAATGGAAATGGCAATGCAAGGATAATGCCAATGTCCCAGAATCGTCTGTAACACCCTGCTTAGCGTTGTTTTACCTGTGCCTTGTCCTCCCAGAATGCCCTGAATTAACGGTTGATCCTGCGCCTGTCTTGCTGTCCGAATTTGTCGCGCTAGGGGTAACCACAACTCCCACAGGGTCTGCAAAATAGCGCCGCGATCCCGAAAGTCCATGGACTCGCACAATTCCACAATGGTAGGGGCGATCGCCAAAAATGCCGCCGACTGTCGCGTCATACCAGACAAACTCAAGTCATAGTCCAGCGCCACTGCCCTAGGCAAATCCGCCTGAGCCAAACGCAGCAACTCCCTAAAATCACTCGGTTGCGGCGATCGCCCTGCGAACCAACCCGATAGAATTTCGCCAATATCCATCCCTCGCCCCCCGTCAACATAATCTAATGAATTTAATGAATTCTTTCTAAATTAGACCCGTTCCCCAGTTACGGACAATGTTTGCCCCTTCATAATTAGGAAATAAATTCACCCTCACCTTGCCCCTCCTTTGGGATTTTACTTTGGCAATTACTCTTGATGTTGACAATACGTAAATTAAACACTACAATAGATAGTGTAAATAAAACATACCCGTTTGGGTTTGATGACAGTACTTAAAACCTGAGTCCCAAGCCCTTAAGTTCCAGTAAGTTTCCAGTAGATTTTCAATAATTCTTGAGAGGTTTGACCATGACTAGCCCCCTTCCTATTCCCAGCTTTTTTGACAGTAAAACCGT
>JBIKYI010000115.1:0-7371 GCA_044355355.1 Limnothrix sp.
CTAAAATGGGTGTAACTCATAGGGATTTCTTATTGTTTTGCTTAACATCAGAATATCCTTATAAGTCCCTCTTCAGAAAGACCCTAGGTGTTGCACTTCAAATTTGAATTGGCGCAAAGATTACTAAGAATCCTATAAGAAATCGATATCTATTGAGCCTGAGCCATAGGAACCATCTCTTCGTTCCAAGCTGGGGTCGGCGCTGCTACACGGTGAGCCGCCGACATGGGTGCAACCGACTCATGGACGATACCAGACTGATTAGTCACCTGGACACAATTTGGTGTGAAGAGGAAAATGCTGTCACCAATGCGCTCCTGATGACCATCAATGGCATAAGTACCACCAGCAACGAAATCAACAGCCCTTTGAGCCTCATCCGGATCCATCATGTTGAGATTAAGCACAACTGAGCAACGTTCTCTGAGGGACTGAATGACCTGAGGCATTTCTTCAAAAGAATGGGGTTCGCAAACAACAACCTCAGAAAGACCAGTATTTACACCGGGCATACCGATGACATTATTACGGGGAGCGGGATTGGCATTCATACTAAAATCAGAAGCAACGGTGGGGTTTTCGCGTAAACGACGGGTGGGAGTGTTGTTTTCCTCGATCAAAGGTGCAGGGGCTGTAGCGGGATAGAGTGCCGAATAATCAGCATTGTCTGCTTCCTCTTCATAGTATTCTTCATACTCTTCAGGCTCATTGAATCCCAAAAAATCGCGTAACTTTGTAAACATAGTGCAAATATCCTTGAAATTGTTTTCCAGTTTAATATGCTTGGTCTGGCATGAGAAGCACTTGGGTAGGACTCCTTCGATGTTTCCGGCAAAATGAGACTCAAGGATAGAAGAGACTCTTTTCAGAACCAATGCTTTTTCAGCATATCTTATGTTTCTACTTTGTCTAGACTTGTATCTGTTTTTTTCGCTTTTTTCACGAAATCCGTCCAGATTATTGGTTATTTTGCCGCAGGATTGGGGTCTAGTTCAGGATTAACTGTGAATTTTTATTGAATTGTGATGAATCTATTCGGTTCATTCTTTCCTCTTATACCTCTGCTTAATGACTGTTCGGGATTAAATCTTGGGTATTAACTCTAGGGTCTGATCGAGACTAGTGCTTGGAATTAACGACTGAGACCAGTTAATAACTGTCTAAATAGTTATCTGGCAAGATGATGGGCGGAAAAAGTGGGGATCGCCTACTTAGCAAAGGATGCAAGTTTATAAACGCTCTCCAAAGATGGCATGTCCAATTCTCACCATGGTGCTTCCTTCGGCGATCGCCAGGGCATAATCCCCAGACATGCCCATGGATAGTTCGTTGAGTTGGAAGGGGAAATTTGCTTCTTTGTTCAGTTGTGCTTGTAGATCATGAATTTTTCGAAAGGCTAGGCTTATTTCCTGGGGAGTGAGTCCTAGGGGGAGAATTGTCATTAAACCTTGAATATTTAGTTGTTTACATTGGGTAATGTGGGGCAGATCTTGCAGGAATGCTGGAATTTCCCAACCAAATTTGTTGGGATCTGGTAAGGGCTTGATCTGTAGGCAAAATTTGGGCTTGTTTTCGCTTTCGCTGGCGTATTGGTTGAGCTTTTGGAGTAGGGCAAGGTTGTCGATGGTGTGAATCCAATCGAAGTGGGCGATCGCCTTTTTCGCCTTATTTTTCTGGAGATGCCCAATAAAATGCCAACGGATATCGGTTAAATCTACTAATTCTGCTTGTTTTGCCAGTGCCTCCTGGAGGCGATTTTCCGCGAAGTCGCGTAATCCTGCCTGATAAGCCGCACGAATTTTTGCCGCAGCATGGGTTTTACTCACCGCGACTAGGCGCACCCCCTCCGGCACTTGTGCCAACAAACGGGCTACATTTTTGGCGATCGCATCAGACATTAGCGAACCTATCTATGGGCGAACATACTGTGAATGACTAGAACGGACTACTGAAACGTCCGTTTGTAGAGAGTTTGAAGAGTATCCAACTCCGGCGAAGATCCATTGCGACGCATTTGACGCAAACGCTGCTCCACCCTCATCCTTGCATCCATCCTTGTAACCGGTTCAAACACCATACCAGCAACCCGATGTTGCACAACGAAAAAAAGACGTTGAGCATACAAGGTTGTGAATAATTCCTCATGATCTTCAAGCTCACAAATGAGGAACAGCATCCCAAACGTCGGGTGGTTAAAGTAGGATTCTATGTTCATTCAAATTTTATAGGGATTGACTAAGCGTCCTATGGTTAGATGTCAGCCAAGCTAAGCCAAGATATATTACGTTGATTTGCCAATGACCAAGTTCATGCGCGAAGTGTAGCTGAGGATACATCTCAACAATATAAATATAGTATACGAAACAGGTCTTTACGCTGAGATTTTAGGATGATATCTTCTTCATCTTGAGACACAAAACCTCAGGAGAAACCCCAAAAACGAAACAGATCTTGATAAAATGACGAACTGCTGCTTAATGTAGTGAACCCTTATTTTCTGAAAAGACCATGACTGAGACCCGCCAATATCACATTACTACCTTCGGCTGCCAGATGAATAAGGCTGACTCGGAACGAATGGCAGGCATTCTCGAAAAGATGGGCTATACTTTTGCCGAAGATCCCAACAATGCAGACTTAGTTCTCTACAACACTTGTACCATTCGGGATAATGCCGAGCAAAAGGTTTATTCTTACCTTGGTCGTCAGGCGGAACGGAAGCACCAAAAGCCTGACTTAAAACTCATTGTGGCGGGCTGTGTGGCGCAACAGGAGGGAGAAAGTTTATTGCGGCGGGTTCCTGAATTAGATTTGGTGATGGGACCGCAACATGCGAGTCGTTTAGAAGAGTTATTGGAACAGGTGGATCAGGGGGGGCAAGTTGTTGCCACTGAGCCGATTCACATTGTGGAGGATATCACTAAGCCCCGTCGTGATAGCACGGTTACAGCCTGGGTGAATGTGATTTACGGTTGCAATGAGCATTGTACTTATTGTGTTGTGCCGGGGGTGCGGGGTCAGGAGCAATCTCGCTATCCTGAGGCGATTCGGGCGGAAATGGAGGAATTGGGACGGCAGGGCTATAAGGAAATTACGTTACTTGGTCAGAATATTGATGCCTATGGGCGGGATTTGCCGGGGACAACGCCGGAGGGACGACACAAGTATACGCTCACGGATTTGCTGTATTTTGTGCATGATGTACCGGGGATTGAACGGATTCGTTTTGCGACGAGTCACCCCCGTTATTTTACGGAGCGCTTGATTAAGGCTTGTCGGGATTTGCCGAAGGTTTGTGAGCATTTTCATATTCCCTTTCAGTCTGGGGATAATGAGGTGTTGAAGGCGATGCAGCGGGGTTATACGCACGAAAAGTATCGCCGGATTATTGAGATGATCCGTGAGTATATGCCGGATGCTTCGATTAGTGCGGATGCGATCGCCGCGTTTCCGGGGGAGACGGAGGAGCAGTTTGAGAGAACATTGCAACTGGTTGATGATCTGGGGTTTGATCAGGTAAATACGGCAGCCTATTCACCCCGTCCGAATACCCCGGCGGCGACTTGGGAGAATCAATTGTCTGAGGAAGTTAAAGGCGATCGCCTCCAACGTTTAAACCATCTCGTTTCCCAGAAGGCGGCGGAACGTTCCCAACGCTATGCCGGACGGATCGAAGAAGTTTTGGTGGAGGATCAAAATCCGAAAAATCCGAGCCAAGTAATGGGTAGAACCCGTGGTAATCGTTTAACGTTTTTTGCGGGTGATATTAATGAATTGAAAGGTAAAGTTGTGTCAGTCAAAATTACCCAGGTGCGTTCCTTTAGTCTGACTGGCGAACCCGTTGATGCCCTTGTAAGCGTTTAATGTGCGGAGCTAAATCTGTGACTGAACCTTGGTTACAACCAGACATCGTGAGCCATGTCCAATTAATTTTAGATAATTATTTTCGTTGGTTTGGTGAGGAATTAATTTCCCGCGATCGCCCACCAGAAATCCAGGCACAAATATTATTTGAATCGCCCTTTGTCGTCTTTTCCCATGGGACAGAAGCGGATCCGATTTATCACTATGGTTCTCGTTTGGGCTTGGAATTATGGGAAAGATCCTGGACTGAACTATTAGAAATGCCCTCACGGCGATCGGCAGAATCTGCCCCAGAAATACAAAGTGAACGTAATGAACTTTTGGCAGTTAGTCGGAGTTATGGCTTTAAATCTGGATTTTCTGGGATTCGCGTGACTAAAAGTAGACGGCGAGTCCACATTGAAGATGTAAAGCTTTGGGACTTACTTGATGAATTCGGAGAATATCGGGGTCAGGCTGCGGTATTTTCTAAATGGACATTTTTGGATGAAATAGAACAATGAAAGAGCAATTTACGGTGTGGTTAGATCGTCTGTTAGTGGCAGATGTGTTCGTGGTTTTATTTGCCTTCTTTTGGTTTGCGATCGCCCTGGTGGGTCGCTCATCGGGCGTTAACCTCGGCTGGGATCTCTGGTATTCACTGTGGGAACCCGTCTTCACCCCGGCAATCGGCATTTTAATGTTGGGGGCGATCGCCAGTTGGGTCGTCAAAAAAATTGGCGCATTGCTCGACAAAAAAACTGATGGTCAGAAATCTTAAAAATAAAACGAGTTTTGATCCGTATTTTCTCGTAATTTTGTAGATAGACTCTGTAAATTGAGTACGATAAATGTAATATTTTTTTAGTATTTTTATTTTTAGTCAAAATCAGTTAATCAAAACCAGAATTTGGTTTTATGCTACGAAAAAATCATTTTTTCCTGATACGATCAAAATCTCTAGTTATGCCCGTAATCAATCGCTTTCTTGCACAAAATAACCCCAGAATAATCTTTTCAAGACAGGTTTAGATTGTGCAAAAGGAGCGAGAAAAGTAACATTTTAGTTGTTTTTTTTAATAACACTTCTTAAAACATTTTAGTTAGCTGTGCTAAGCTGAAGTCACTAGAAGAGAATGATTGATCTACCATGCTTTTCATTGATTCCTTTCGAATTGATCAAATGAAATTCTTCTGTACTAACCCGCTTTTAGAGACTGTCATTTTGGCTGTATAGGTCTTGATTTTATAGAGTAACCATCGGCTTATTGAGGTAAAGCTGCTCTGGATTATTTGCAAATTCAATGTTTCACGCCAGGTCTCTAGAGGGAACGATAGTTCTTGGGTGTGCTATCCCTACACACATTTTGGAGATTTTCCCATGACTTTAGAACCCCATAGCTTTATGCAAACAATGGTTCGCCGTGTTGATTTCACGCCGCAGGATCAAGCTGTGCTGAAAAATAATGTCGATTGGGCAAAGACAATTGCTCCGGTCATGTCTGATCATTTCTATGCATACCTTGGTAAGGATGAGGAAATGAATGCCATTCTCAATGAAACAGAGGGACGTATTCACCGCTTGAAAGCGACTTTTATAGATTGGTTTTGCGAAATGTTTGCGGGCATCGATGATTGGGGTAATGCCTATGCAGAACGTCGTTGGAAGATTGGTTTGATTCACGTCCGGGTTGGTATTGGTCCTCAACATGTTGTCCCAGCAATGGCAGCGGTCATTGAGGCTGTTGGACGGACGATTGAAGAGAATAATCTGGATGCAAATTTGCGTTCGGCGATCGCCAAGATTGCGATGATCGATTTAACCTTTATCGAACAGGCTTATATTGAAGTTTCCCACTACGCCATTATTAAGGAAACGGGTTGGACTGAGAGTCTATTCAAACGTTTAATTAATAATGCTGTGAGTTAGTTTAAAGCTTTAATGTGAAGCTTTAAGTTCAAGCTATTTTAATACTAAAAAATACCAAGTTAATGGAGATAAAATTCCCTAACTTGGTATTTTTTGTGAGCTTATCGCTATTTTGAACTGTTAAGGTTTACGCCTTATCAAGTTCTTCGAGAATGGCGATTGCCTGCTGACAGAGTTCCTCATGGCAAGGCCCATTGGAAGCCATAATACCACCCCATTTCACCACATCACCCTGGTTATAAAGCACTTCATTTCCAGCAAAATAACTAAATTTCCCACCCGCTTCCGTCAGGATTAGTTCTGGCGCAGCAAAATCCCAATCCTTTGCCGCAGATTTCCCCGATAAGGAAATATAAACATCGGATTTTTGTTCGAGGATATGGGCAATTTTACATCCGACACTACCGACATAATTTCTATCCTTAAAGGGTAGACGATCTAACATGTCTTGAAAACGTTGATCGCGGTGGGTACGACTTGCAACAAGATAAAGTTCTCCTGGTTCGGAGCGCTCAGAAACTTTTATCGGTGTGACTTTGCCATCACGGGTTTCGACGAAAGTGCCACTACCTTTAAGGGCGAAATAAAGCTTTTCTTCCTCAGGTACAACGACAACAGAAATGACTGGGCGACCCGCTTGATTAGTCAGGCAAATGTGCACTGCATATTCACCCGTTTGATCGATAAAATCACGGGTTCCATCGAGGGGATCAATAATCCACACCCAGGGACGTTCAATCTTATTACCATCGTAAGTTTCTTCACTTAAATAGGCAAAATCTTCTGTCCCTAACTTGGCATGGAAATTTTCAATGATGTAATTGTTCGCGGCAATATCTGCCTTGGTGACTGGTCCATCTTTTTTGTCGGAAATGTCTTTAATATCGCCTTTGTAATAGCTGCGTAATACATCCCCTGCTCCCCAACCAACTTCACGGGCGATCGCCAAAACTTCTTCTAAACGTTGTTGATCCATAATCACAATTTTGCTTTGCGCAAAAAACATATTTTTTGATCTTATTCTTTATTTCAATGATCATATCAAAATTCACAAAAATAGGAGAAACATCTCACTCTCGTATGAATAGATAAACGTCATCTTTCTGATAACTCATGTGAAATTGTGAATTATTTTCTAACTTTTCGATTAAATTCTTACTAAATTCCTGACTACTTAACCAACCTGGGTAGCGCACATTTAGTAGTACGTAGTCAAACCTATTTAAATCTACTGGAGGTGATTGTGAGTTGGTAAACTGAATCAATTGCCGATGTGTTAAGTGAGGAGTTATCTCCGCTGTGGTATAAACACTACCTTTAGTTTGAATTAAGGCAATAGCCTCTCTTATTGCTGACCATGTGTCAATCGAGACTATGTATCTAGACCAAAAGTACCCATATTTTGCTAGAGCTAGAAAGGCAATTAATGAAAATAAAATAATATTTTTTTTACTTCGTAACAATCCACCACCCTCAGCCAAAGTTTGAATTATTCCGCCAATTCAAATCTGAAGTGCAACAGGTTCTGATGATGACAGCAAGAATACTTCACTCGGAGTGCGATAGTCAAGCGATTTTCTTGGTCGATTATTAATTAA
>JBIKYI010000116.1:0-7355 GCA_044355355.1 Limnothrix sp.
CCCCTCACGGGGGAATTGCTCTGGCAACAGGATTTTCCCTACTTGCACACGCCCCTGGGTCAGGCGATCGCCAATACGGTGAAATTCCATCCTCGCGATCGCTTTCCGACAGCCAGGGCGATGTTGCAAGCCCTACTAAATCAAGTAACCGCCTCGCCTCCACCCATTGCCCCAGCTCCGGTGATTCAGCAACCTGCCACTGTTGCCACAAAAGTGATTGGTTCTCCCCAAGCTCCTTCTACCTTCACCACGGCTCCCACTTCCCTGCCGCCCCAACCGCGCCAGACCGCTGCCCCTGAACCGGAGGAGGGGATGGGTTGCTGGAAATTTGCGCTGCTGTTTCTCGTTTTTAGCATTATTGGCATTGGTTCAGGCTTGTGGATTTCCTTCGCGATTATCGGGCGATCGCCAGCCCCGGAGCCAGTCATCATCGAACCCACCCCGACCCAGCCCATCCCCGAACCAGAGCCAGAACCTATGCCAGAACCCATGCCTGAGCCAGAACCAGAACCGGAGCCAATTCCAGAGCCAGAACCTATTCCAGAGCCGGAGCCAGAACCAGAACCCGCCCCCACTCCAGTCAATGTCCCGATTATGCCCGTCGGTACAGCAGAAGCGGACATCAAGGCGAGTCTTGGGGAGCCTGCCCAGGAAAGCAAGGGTCTATGGGGCGATAGTCGCGCTTTGCTGTATCCCAAATATGGTTCAACGGGGGTCAGCCTCGGCTACATTGTGGATAATGCCAGCGGTGTACTCCAGCAAACGGAAATCACTTTTCCTGTGGGGACAGATGTGGCAATTATTCAACAAGCCCTTGAGGATTTAACCCCCGAAACGATTCCCCCGGAAGTGGTTGATGCAGTGCAACAGGTCTATGCTGGCAACCAAGACATCCGCACCTTTACCCTCGATAATCATATCGGTCAGATTAAGCGTCAGCCCAGTGGTCGTTTGTATCTCGGTCTCTGGAATCCTGATTTTCATCCGTAACTGGATTATTCGTCTAAATTTTGAATTAGCTTAAATTTCTTGATCAACTTTGATTTGCCCATGGATTATCTTGTTGTTACCACCACCACTGCCCACCTCCATGAAGCCCGTCACATTGCCCATGATGTGGTTACCTTGGGTTTAGCCGCTTCAGCGCAAATTTCTGAGGTGGAAAGTTTTTTTCGTTGGCAGGGCAATGTGCAGCATAACCATGAGTTTCGTCTGGTGATTAAAACGACTAGGGCAAATTACAAAAAAGTGGAGGCGGCGATCGCCGAACGTCATTCCTACCATCTACCGGAAATTTTCGCGATTCCCTTTGACCAGTACCACCTGCCCTATGGGGACTGGATCAAACAAAATTCTGTCCCCCAACAAGCTAGACAGGGCGATCGTGATTGATCATTGTTTATGTCGATCAAGTCTGCCCGCAAGATTTAACCTAAGATTCAGCGCAACATTCACCACAATATTCAAACAAGAGAAGTTCGGTGTTGTAATATTTGCTGGTTTTCCCCTGGGGTTGCATCCCTAATCCTTTTGCCAAGCGTTGCGATCGCCAATTTCCCTCCCGAATCACCGCATAGATTTTGCTTAAACCTAACTCTTGCACCCCATAGTTCAGAATGCAACTTGCTGCCTCTCTGGCATAGCTCTGCCCCCAGCGATCGCGACGAAAATGCCAGCCCATCTCAAATTCTGGCGATTCTGGCAATTCTTCATACCCCTCAGACAAGGGCAATTGCACTAATAAAACTGAGCCAATCGGTATGCCAGCAACCTTTTCGACCACTGCCCATACCCCCGTGCCTAATTGGGGTTGCGTGTAATGATCTCGATACTTCTGCAAAGTTTGTGCCGTGGCTGCTAGATCCGCTGAGGGGTCGCGAATATATTGCATCACCGCTGGATCGCCATAGATCTCATGGGCAATCATGACCTCCGTGGCGGGTTCCCAGGGACGAATATAAAGCCTTGCCGTTTCCCAACGTTGTTCTCGCATTGTTGCTTCTGTGCCGATCACGGCTCCCAATGCTCGGTCGGTGTTGGCTGCCCTCAAACGCATTGCACCCTTAGACATTAAACTCATCGCGACGGGTCATGGCCCCCTTTTAAAAGAATCCATTTCCCATTGGTTAGGGCAATATCAAAGCTGGAGTGCTGCCCAGGCGAAGACGGATACTTTGGTGGTCTGTTGCTATTGCCAGGATTATGGTCACAGTGATCATCTGGCGCGGGCGATCGCCCATGGTGTTAATCGCAATGGCGTACAGGGTGACCACTGGGTAATTTATAGCCTTGTCCACAGCGGACGTGTGGCTGATGTCCATGGTCTAACTGCTGTTCACCATCGCAAACTCGGCAGTCATTACTAAACAGTCATCACTAAAAAACTTTTCGCTTTATTTCAGTCGGCGATCGCCCAAACTTCTCAGGAACTACTCACCATGCATCAATCTATTAATACCCCTAAACCCTTCCAAGAAACTTCCCAATACGAAATTAACCGTGGACGAGTGGTACGCATCTTAGAGTCTGTGCAGGATCTGATTGTTGTTTCCCTCTGTATCGGTCTTTTTAGTTTCATGGTTTTGCAAATGCGGGATATGTTCCTGTCGTTGCTGCCCCCAGTGCATTTCCATACCGTCACGGCGGATATTTTATTCCTGTTAATTTTGGTGGAGTTATTTCGGCTCCTGATCATTTATCTTCAGGAACAACGGATTTCGATTGGCGTTGCGGTCGAGGTGTCTATTGTGTCTGTTCTGCGGGAAGTGATCGTCAGCGGTGTTTTAGAAACGGATTGGACAAAAATTCTCGCCGCCTGTTCTTTTTTAGTTGTTTTGGGAATGCTGCTTGTCGTGCGGGTTTGGATTCCGCCAACCTTTAAAGGCATTGATCCAGAAAAAACGATTGTGCAACGTTATCAGCAACAAACCTATGGGAATGAGACAGTGAATTGCCATAGAGAGTCTTGAGGGGCAAACAACTCCCTCTATTTTGCTATAACATTACTTCTTTGAAATTCTCACAAATTATCGTTTTGGTTTTGAGGCGATTCGGGTGCAATTTTAGAGTAGAAGATATTGATTGCCGCCATAAAACTGTATTATCACAACTTTTTTTTGCTAATCAAAAATATCAAATGAGATAAAAAAATCACTACCAATTACATCATTGAACTGATAGTGATTTTAAATTTATTTGAGTTGGTGATATTTCGGTTGGCGATCGCCCTAAAATTAATACACCTTATTCTTCTGCCTCGCCATCCTCAGCCTCACTGGTTCTAGCGTCAAGCTCTGCCTGGGTTTCAACTTCATCCTTGCCGGACTGCGCCTTGGCTGCATCTTTCTCGTCACCTTCACCATCTTGCTTCTCTTGTTTCTTCATCATTTCGGCGTTATAGCCTTCTACGTCTTTTTTGATAATATTCTCGACGTGGGCAGCAAAGGATTTATAGGCGGCTTGGTGGTTGGGGGCATCTTCGTAGGGACCACTCAATTGAAAGAATGACCAGCCTTCGATTTTCATCCCTTCAGCGGTATTCCGGTAGCGGGTAAAACTCTGTCCATACTGGAAAAATTCTTCCACCGCAGCACTGACTGCCACGGTTAAACTCATGCTAAAGGTGACCCAGCCAATAAAATTGCGTAAACGTGGGTTGTCAATGTTATTTAAACTCACTAAGGCTGGCACAATAACACCACCAATAATGGTGATAATTCTGAGGCGCAGATACTTTTCTTTGTCTTTCTTGGCGCGTCCTTCTAGCCAAAGTAATTGATCCAACCAACGACTTTTGATAAAAAGCTTTTCACGGGCAGAAAGGTCAAGTTCGTCAATAATTGCGCCTAATTCTTTGCGGGGATTGTAACCGTTATTGGGATCTTTTTTTGCCATGATCTTTTGGTGATGCTACTGAATCTGATGTTAAATCTGATTACTGGGTTTAGGGTGAGGCTCAAAATTGAAAGAGGCTTTCGAGGAGTGTTTGCAATTGTGAGGGGGAGGATTGCATGGAGATGGCATGGATTTTTCCTTTTCCCTCTTGGAGGATATGCTCTGCTCGCTCGTCTTGAATATTACCTTGAAGTGCCTCTGCGAGTACATCGGCGGTGCGTCCACTGCCTGCAAATGTCACGACTGCACGATTTTCGGTGATGCTGCATTGGATATCTTGCCAGGTGATGTTGCCGCCGTTAATCACAAAGGTGACGGATGGGTGATTTTGGGCGATCGCCGTGGCAGTTTGGGCAATCCAAGGGGATTCATCGCCCCACTCAGCACCGGGCACAAAGACAAAATGGCTATGGTGTGGTTCGAGGTCAGCGGCGTAGGGGTTACGACCGGGACGTTCTGGTAGATTAACCGTTCCTTCAGCAATGACACCGATGAGGGGAAATGTCCCTTTGATGGTTTCCCTGGCAAGACCAATGAAACGCATAATACCTGCATCGGTTCCCCCATCTATCACGGCTAGACCATTGGCTTCTGCCCAGGGGGCTACACAGTCGATAAATAGTTGCTGGAGGGTCTGGCAATCCTCCGCCGCAATGCCGCCAGCACCACCGACAATCACGAGGGTGGGTCGCGGCATATCGAACTGCCATTGGTCAATTTGGCTCAGTAAATCGGGCTTCGAATCGACGGCGATCGCCGAAGCCTGATATTGCGCGTGAATGTGAGTGAGGGGAAGTTGCATTACGTCAATTACGTAGGTGTGCTACTCTTTTTGGGGTCGCACTACGTAAGTGAACGACCTTCTCCAGAAGGGTTTGCAGACCGACAGAAATGAATGGGTACTTTTTAGAATACTAAGGGAAATTCATGGGATCAGATGATTAAGGTTTTTTACTGAATTGCCAAGTTGATCGCCTAATGAGACCCCTGAAAATTTATCGTGGGGATCGTTGTTAGGGGTAACATGACAGGGCGATCGCTTCCATCTTGGGAACCCTTGAGAAATCCAGAGAAATCCTGAGATAAGATATGACCCGTACCTCTGCAACTCTCACCCATCCGATCACAAGCAATGGCTGAACTTCCCGCATCCCCGCAAACAGCGGCAATTTTTCGAATTTTGGACGCAAACCTTGACCGTGCCCGTGAAGGTTTACGCATTGTCGAAGAATGGTTTCGTTTCGGTTTAGACAATGCCGAACTTGCCGCGAGCTGCAAAGAAATGCGTCAGACCCTCGCCCAATGGCACAGCGAACAACTCCGCGCCGCCAGAGATACCCCCAATGATGTCGGTACTGCCCTGAGCCATCCCCAGGAAGAACATCGCGTCGATGTGAGCCATCTATTACGGGCAAATCTCAGCCGCATTGAGGAAGCCCTTAGGGTGTTGGAGGAATACAGTAAGCTCTACAACAGTGAAATGGCACAGGCCTGTAAGCAAATGCGCTACCAGGTGTACACTCTCGAAAGTCAATTATTCGCCCCCCAACGCCTGAAAAAATTACAAGCCGCCTACCTCTACCTCGTCACTTCTCCCCATGAAAATTTATGTGGCGTTGTCGAAGCCGCTCTCCAGGGGGGTGTACATGTTGTCCAATACCGAGATAAGGATACCAATGATGATGTGCGTTTCCAGAATGCCAAGGCGCTTAAACAACTTTGCGATCGCTATGGAGCCTTATTCCTGATCAATGATCGCGTGGATATTGCCGCCGCAGTCGATGCTGATGGCGTACACCTCGGACAAACCGATTTACCGATCGCCACCGCCAGAGAAATTCTCGGACGAGGCAAAATTATTGGACGTTCCACCACCAATCCCGAAGAATTAGACCGCGCCCTCAAGGAAGGAGCCGATTATGTTGGCGTTGGTCCCGTCTACGAAACCCCCACCAAACCCGGTAAAGCCGCAGCAGGTCATGCCTATGTCAGCTATGCCCAGGAATATTGCCCGATCCCCTGGTTTGCGATCGGCAGCATCAATACCGACAACATCCATGAAGTCCTCGCCGCCGGAGCAGAAAGAATTGCCGTGGTACGCGCCATCATGCACAGCGAACAACCCACCCTTTCCACACAATATTTCGTCGCCCAACTCAGCCGTAAACAAACCTTGTTACGCATTGAAGGGGAGTAAGGGGAGGCAATTGTGATGATCAATGTCTGGGTAAATGGTGAACTCAAAACCATGCCAAGCGAGCTACATATGACGCAATTTTTAGAGCATCTAGGCACAAATCCGCGCCTCGTCGCCGTGGAATATAATGGCTCCATTCTCCATCGTCAATTTTGGCTCAGCACTAAAATCCAAGAGGGCGATCGCCTAGAAATCGTCACCATCGTCGGTGGCGGCTAAAACGCTAAACTACAAAGCTAAACTACAAAAAATACCAGTCCCCTAGTAAATAGCAATAACCATGACTCAAACAGTGAATTGCGCCATCCAATGTGTCAATGGCTGCATCCTGGGAGATAACTGTCCCCACAAAGAACATGCCCAAGAAGCCAGCAAATTTATCCAAGAAACATCCTTAGATAAAATGATCGAACTCGCAGAAGCTGCCCGCATCAAAAAAATGTCTGAACCCCCCAAGTGGATTATTCCCGACGAAATTTAGACATTAACTTAGACATTCACTCAGTGTGTCTAGGCATTCGTCCAATCATGATTTGAAGCGCGACTAGAACAGAATCTCAAACATAACTTGAAACAAAAAAAGGGAGTATTATCCTCTTTTTTGTCTTTTTTCCAACTCAGGTTATTTAGATGTTAATGGTGAAGAAAAAACTGGCTCCTTCGTCCTTGACTGCTTCACACCAAATTTTGCCTTGGTGGGATTGAATAATACGTTCGACGATCGCCAAACCGATGCCCGTACCGGTAAAATCCGTATCCTGGTGTAATCGCTTAAAGGGCGCAAAAATTTCCTCTTGATTGGTCATATCAAAGCCTGCCCCATTGTCACGGATCACGAATACACGATCATCACGCTGAAAAAATTCAATCTTTGCTTGGGGTTTGCGACTGGTATATTTCCAGGCATTTTCTAAGAGGTTTTCGAGGGCAAGTTTGAGGAGACGGCGATCGCCCACCACTGGCAAATTATCTTCAAAGAAAATATCAACCTGACGTTCCGGCTCATTGAGTTGTAATTTGTGAACAATATCCTTGGCTATTTCACTTAAATTAATCGATTCCCAACTCACATCCTGCTGTTTAATCAATGCCAAACGCATCAAATCACTAATAATTTGATTCATTTCCTTGCCAGCACTATCAATAATGGCGATCGCCTCCTGGATTTCCTCCGGGGACAGCCCCCCTTCCACCAAGAACTCACAAAACCCCAATAAACGCGTGAGAGGACGGCGCAGATCATGGGAAACCATGTAGTTAAAAG
>JBIKYI010000118.1:0-7341 GCA_044355355.1 Limnothrix sp.
AGTCTATTCCGTTATGAGATGTCAATCCGTCAAACCTTTTATAGGAACGGATTTTAAGCGATTTTAAAATCCTTAACCTACTTTTTCGTTCCAATGCTACTCAACCCCCTCTACCTAGACGATGATGATTATCGCGTCGAAAAAATGGTATTTGGTAATCGAAATAAAGACAAAACCACGATTATCTATAACAGCAAAATCAAACTATCTGGCATTCCCTTAGAAGCCTATGACTACATCGTGAACGGTAAATCAGCCCTAGAATGGATTATCGAACGCTACCAATACACCAAAGACAAAGATAGCGGCATCACCAACGATCCGAATGATTGGAGTGAAGAACCCCGTTATATTTTGGATTTGGTGAAGCGGATAGTACGGGTGAGCGTAGAGACCGTTAAAATTGTAAATTCTTTGCCTGCTTTAAAAGAGAAAAAATAAAAGTCTTATTCCTCCTCAAAAGCATTTTGAATGACCGCTTTTAAATAACCATCAGGAGGTCTTTTTTCATATTCTTCATGGGTAAAAATTGATAGCAAAGAAACCGTACACTTATCCCGATTAATGAGATAAATAATTCTCACCTGACCACTTGCACCCGTACCGATTTTAAATCTAATTTTTCTAAACTCAAAAGTACTTGGTAGCTTTAGCTTAGACGGTAGAGGTTCAGGTTCTGAGCTAATTAAGGAAGCAACAAAAAAAGGATCTACAGTAATTTCCTTGAATATCTCTTTTAATTTATCCTGTAAAATCTTTTTTTCTGACTGATTTTTCTTAAATCGTTTACTCTTAGAAAGTTTTTCTATACTTGCTTTAAAGCTTGCTGTATATTTAAGCGAAAATGGCATCTACCCACTCGTCAATATCATTAATAGCGAGATCTTGCGACGTTTCTCCAGAAATAGCATCTGTTAAAACTGCTTCAATCATTTTCTGATATTCTGGGTGCGATCGCTCAATATCATCCAGCATTTGTTCACCAAAATCTTTCATATCACTCAGTAATAATGGATTTTGCGATGAAGCCTCAGCAGGTAAATTTCCCCTAGCATTCTTCCAAGGAAATTCTTGATGAGTCATATCACTTAATTTATAAGCATGATGTTCACCCAAGAAACACCAAACTTCACCCATCAAATCAGTAATATCCCGTGAAAATTTAGGCAAATTGCAAATCGAAGGCACTGGTAATGACTGATTTTTAAACTCCCTATATTCCCCATAAACAGGAGGACAAATAGGACCATATTGCCAAGCCTGAATTTCATCCTCAAAAAGAGGCTCTTCATAAAGAGCTAAATGAAGGCACTGGGAATAGTACAACAGCTTATTAACCTTCATGTTCGTCATGTCTTGCGATAAACCATCTTCGGCGGCTTGGATGATGAATAACCTTGCAATGTCTAAACACTTCATCGAAATTGATCCTCCAAAACGCGCTATGTAGATCGTATTATATCTCTTTACAATCCCCTAAAACCCTCTCCACGTAAAGCTTTAAGGTAAATTCATGTAGAGAATAGATACACTATATAAAGCGTGACTATTCTTTTTTTTGAAAATTTTCCATTGATATAGCGGTTAACAAAACTTTATTAACAGAGACTTGTTACACCATTGAAGTAGATGTGTAGAACAGACAAGAATTGTATTTACCAAGAGCAAACATCAAAAAAAGAGTAACCCGCCTATTTGAGGATACTTGCGCATAGCCTTGGCGGGTTTTGTTGGTTTAATCGTAGCTTGTTACGCCTTGGTAGTCCATTAGTGGAGGAAAGGGGCATTGAGACGCATAAAAACGGGAAAATCTGCCAATTGGCACTTCAGTGAGAGGTGTGGCAGATATGTTACCGCTAAGATAGCGGGTCTTAATCCCATAGACAAATCCCCTTTTTGGAGTCACAGCAGAAAAAGGACGAAATCGTAAGTTAAGGGATGACTCGATACCCATCAGGCGATCGCCCCCCCGCAAACAAGTCAGCTTTTTACAAGTTAACTTGTGGTCAACGATCACCCCTCGCGTGCGCGCGCGCAACCCCCTGCAAAAACTCCCTTTATTTTTCCTAGGTGAGGGATTAGGCGATCGCCTAGACAGGGGCAATCCGATCACCCCCATCCAAATAGACATCATGATCATTGGCGATGAGTCGAATTACCATCTCTTCTAACCGTTGCCCCGCTTTGATCACCTGTGCCTCAAGCCATTTCCGACCACAGATAGACCACCACCAAAGGCGATCGCCTTGCCGATATTTTGGAGTTGCTGCGATCGCCACAGGTTCGGGTTCGGGGGTAGTGATGATGGGTGCGATCGCCGTCGCTATTGGTGCAGATGGTGGGGTGAAATTTTGCCCCAAAATAGGCTGATTTTCAGCGGGTGAAAAACTCAAACCAGTGTTTTCAAAAAAGTGTTCCGTTGTCTGTGAGTTCCTACTGGTAAAGGTTTCAGAAGCCAGAACACTTTTCCCTATAGAGAAAATAAGCTGTTCAAAATCTGTTCTGTTTTCCGTTGGTTTTTCAGGTACAGATTCGGGGGCGATCGCCGTCGCCATTGGTTCGGGTTCGGGGGCAAAATCGGGCTGTTCAATCTCATCAGTCAGCATATTTTGTTCCCAGAATCCAAAGATGGCATCGCGGGGGATGTCGCCTGATTCGATGAAATGAACCCATATCCCCTGATGTTTTTTGCGATCGCCAATTTTCAAACCAAAAAGATTATCGAGTAGCCATTTGCCCATAGAACCGATGGATTTTTTGGGGCAAGAATCTAAGCCTAGCCCTAACTCTAGTGATGCCTCAGTGCGCTTAATTTCGTCCTGTAGGATGCCCATGAATTCATTCAGGATGGGACACCCCGAATAAATATAACCACGGGTTAAAACCTCATCGAAGTGATATTTTTTGATGGCGGTAACTTTGGGGGTGATGCAAATCTTGCGGATATCATTGGGGAATAATTTGCCGTGACTGTCTTTTTTCAGGTAGTGCAGTTTCCGCTTGTCCCGTTCCCTCACTGACTCAGTTGATTGCCCTAGCCAGAAATGAAGCTGTAGCTTTTTATAAAATCCATGCTCTGTGATGTGAGCAGTGGCGATCGCCTCAGAATCATCACCATACAGGGTGAGTATGTCGCCATGCTCTTCTGCACATCGTTCGGGGTAGGTTTTGTCATTGGCTGATTTACTTGCCTCTAATGCCTTGCCTAACAATGCGTTGCTGCTGAGAATATCCGAGATGTATTGCTGAGTTTTTTCGATGGCATTGCCCTTGAGTAATGTCCTGATTTCCTTGCGCTGTTCTTTGGTGCAGAGCGATCGCCGTTCGATTCGATAGCCATCAGCTTCCATCAAGGCGACTAACGACCCAAGATAATCCTTACCAAGATGATTGTTTAAACAGGTTCGTTCTGCCCATGCCTTTACCCAAGGATTGAACAGCCAATCATCGCCAAAGTCGCCAAAGTCTTTAAGGTGTGAGCGGATAGCGTCGCCATGTTTTCCCGTGATCAGCATCAACTCGGAAACGGAAATTACTCCGCCGTATTTCTGGGATTGCCCATTGGCTACCGACGAAACTGCGATGTATCGAGTCGCATCATTCCGAACACGTTCGGGCTGTTGTAGAAAACTCTCTACAGGATTACTACCAGTGGCGATCGCGTAAACCCCATCAAAATGATTGCCTGTAATCGAGATCCCTGTACCGACTGTATTAGTGGCTAGGGTGTGCTGATGTTCATTGAGAACGCCTAAATTTTTGGCGATACGGTAGGCAGGATGGGATGGGTCTTTGTTGGTGTCGGAATCAACTCGAATCTGACTTTTAGCGATGCCATTAAAATATGTTTCAAGTGTCTGGGAACCTAAAACAGAATCGACTTTTTGACCTGACAAAGCGGTGTAGCAGTTATCCCCCGCCCGTAAATGTTGGGTGAGCTGCACCACCAAATCAGGGGTATCGTCAAAAATGACGGCATCCCGATTATGTTTGTATTTTTTCTCGATAATGAACACATCGCGATCGCCACAGCCGCATAAAGATTTTGCCCATTCAATCGAGATAGTTTTTAAGTCAGCATCCGCAAGAATGACCTGATGGCATCGGCTCAAAAGTTCACCGATGAAATCCATTACAGCCGCTCTATTCCTCTTGATGGCTGTATCCGAGTCTGTAATGTGGCTTAAAACTTGTTCGCTTTCATCCTTGAAAATCACCAATCTCTCATAGGGTATGTTTGGGATTTGCTTAAGTTTCAGGCAGGAATCTGCAACCAATGAAACGCCATTTTCAGGGAAGTGACTAGGCACGGGGGCATCGGAATCAATATAGGTTAGACCCCATTCGTTAGCCTTTTCGCTGGACAGATTACGCCTATGGGTGAGCTGCACCGGGATCAGACCCATTGAGCGAATTAAGTCGATATGCTTGCCTTGCTGGACTGACTTTCCGCAATTTTTAGGAGCCTTCAAACCGACAATCTTTTTATCGGTCGGGATAATGCCATCGGGTAAATATTTCTCATCATTGCTGATGACTAGGTGCGGGGTGATATCGAATCTGGCGATCGCCTTAGCCGCTTCTGTATTTTGGTTTTTCTGAACCTTAGCGGCTAACCGATGCCATTCCTTGGGTGCCAGGTATTGAACATCATCAAGGCTTTCCAGTTCATCGATATCGGGGGAATCTTTGGTGATTTGACCCCACCATGCGATCGCCACATCCCGACCGGACTTAACCTGATATTTGATGACTTTGCACCATCTCCGGTAAACATCGGGATTAATCGCGTCGCCTGCATCAGGGGCAATAATGATCCGTTCTGCATCCCCTGAATATTTTACAAGTTGCGCTTTGCTGCTTAAAAATTGCCCGCCCGCTGCACCAATGACCTTTAAACCAAATTTGCAGGAGGCAATATCAGGCTTAAGAATGCCCTCAGTTAGCCAAACGGTAGAACCATCACCCCGAACAGTTAAAGGCAGTTCACCATTCTGTAAGTGACTGCTGATTCTATTGTCTTTGTCGAGATGCGTTACCGCCCAAAGATATTTATTCTCAGCTTCTGGATTTTCATCCCTGAGTTGCCATCCAACGGCTTGACCTTCATCGTCAAAAATCACGCAGGCAAAACCGGACTTTGAAGAAACTAATACTTTCTTCCCATCCCGACTAAATCCAACTCCTGCCAATTTGTCAGAAGTCGCCAATGGTACGGGCTGATATGGGCAGATGCTGAAATATAAGCCCGCTTTGATTTGTTCCGGTGTCAGTCCTCTATCAACCAACTGCTGATGATGTTTGGAGTTCAGACCGACGTAAGCGGCGATCGCCCGAATATTGTGATCACGTTCTGCTCTGGTTAATCCGTTCCGGTGCAGCTCTGATTCTTTGGTTAGCCGTGCCTGCTTTTTGCGCTGTTGTGCTGTTTTATATTCGTCTTTTTGTTCCGGTGTCCAGTCGTTTTGTGCAGGAGCATAAACCCCCCAAATACCACCGTTTGCAGGCTTGGTAAACCGATAATCAGGGGTTTCGATGCCATCAGGGAACGAATGACAGAGAACTAAATCGCCATTAATGCGACAGTCGCCTGAAATGTCGTCACAGACTGGACAGGGGTTATTCTTTTTCGTCGGGATGAATTTACTCATGGCTTACCACCCCATCCCAGAAACGCAAAACCGCCCGTGCCTCATCATCAGTGAAGCCAAGGCTGTTTAAAGTCTCGACAAAATCAGTAGATTGATAATCCCTGTAAGCCCTATGCAGTATTGATTTAACCCGCCTTTTAGGGGTACAATGTAGGGAGATTTTACCGAAAAAGTTACCGCAAAACTTAGAAAATCTGATAAGAATAGACATAACGAAATGACCCTTTATCGGGTTGTTGTAGATCCAAAACCACCGCGTACCCGTCAAAGTCAGCAGGTGGTTTTTGGTTTTTGTGGGATGTTTCATAGATTTCTGTTGAATCTGTTTGATCACACCGTAAGCGAGAAACCTTGGTTAGAAAATAGAGACATTTTCAAAGGCTGAAACCCTTATGAGGTAAGGGTTCTACTGCGGTATTTTTTTTGGTGCTGTAATTCCGGTGAATTTCTTTGATCTGTTTGTCCATGTTTCGGGTTTGATTTATTCCCAACGGCTCTAAAACTTTTTTTCCTCTCCCAGTTGATCGGGGGATTTGTGGCTGTCCTGATTCTGAGAACACAATAGGCTGAAATTCAGGGGTTTTGGATATCAGGGAATGAAGCTCACGCCGTGCTTTTAAAAGGTTTTCCCAGTTTTTTCGGGTGTCCTCACCATTCATCCGAGATAAGCACATCTCAACAAAAAGATAGGTGTGAGGGGAGGCTTGATGATCGAATGGGTTCCGATAGTCGGGACGGCGATCAAATCCTTCTCCAGATAGATACCTATTATCACGCTGCATTTGAGTCAGTCGCTTTGACCTTGTATCCCCATCCGAACCAATCAGAACAGATTCCCTGATCAATACAATCCAGAGTGCAGCCGCGTCTTCGATGTCCCCATTAAGCTGTAATTCTTGCGCTAAAAGCATGGTGTGATAGAGGATTTCCGCTTGCTTTTGAAGGATCTTCCTTTTCCCAGAATGGGGAATTGTAGGGAGAGGATGGGAACGTTCCCACTTTTTCCGAACAAGGTAATGCAGGGCGTAAATAATCGGCTCAAGACGACTCTGTGCAAGCTGCACCTGATCGTTATCTTCTGGGAGCTGCTCTAATTTTCTTCGTTCCAGATCAGCAGTAAGCATTAATTGTCCCCACTGGTAGGGAACCGATGGATATTGAAGTGTAGGCATTAAATCATAAGGATGGTAAGTGGGTTTTGGCACTGGCGATCGCCCCCTATTTTTTCTCTTTGGTTTTCCCTTGATTCGCTTTTTTTTCTTGCATGGCTTGATGCAATATGAACTCCACAAAATTCGAGACGGTTCGCAAATCCTTTGCTGATTCTTCCTGAATCCATTCAAGAATTTCAGGCTCTATGGTTACTGTAAGCCTTTCTTTAGCCATGTTCTCCTTTAGTCGATACTGTGTCCTTTCCTCCATATTCTAAGCTCCCTTGAGACGATCTCAGCATTTTGTATGTTGACATCATACTTTATATGCTATCATTCCAGTTATCAACCATTTAATTTCTGTTTTGTTTCTCGCAGAAATGGAGGTGAAACACAGTGGTAGCAGTACAGGTAGAGATTTGCGCCGATCCGCCGTCACTGGTAGCGAGTCGCCTAGGGGTATCCGTAAGGACTCTGACCGATTGGCGAAAAGATTTGCGCAAAGTCCTAAGTCGTAAAGAGTTCGACTGGGAAAACAA
>JBIKYI010000490.1:0-3126 GCA_044355355.1 Limnothrix sp.
TTCGCGCCTATTTGCCCTGATTTTGTCGTGGAATTACGCTCAGAAAGTGACTCAATTAAAACACTCCAAGCAAAAATGCAAGAGTATATTGATAATGGTGCAAAACTCGGTTGGTTAATCGACCCACAATCGCAAGAAGTGACGATCTATCAACTCAATCAGTCACCTAAAATTCTTTCTAAACCCAATGTTTTAGATGGTGGTGAACTAATGCCTGAATTTGTTTGTGAATTAGATTTTCTTTGGTGAATAGAGATAAATGATACAATAGAACTACTTTAGAATTTTCATTCAGATCTATGACTGATTCGCTAATCCCCCAATTACAAAAGTTTGTGGAATATTGTCAGCAATATATTCGGGGGGATGAAAAGGGTGAGGCTCAGGTTTTTTTAGATCGGTTGTTTCGAGCGTTTGGGCATGAAGGGGCGATCGAGGCGGGGGCAACCTATGAGCAACGGATCGAAAAGGGGAGTAAAAAACAAAAAACGGGTTTTGCGGATTTGGTTTGGAAACCGCGTGTGTTGATTGAGATGAAAAAGCGGGGTACTAATCTTGATAAGCATTATCCCCAAGCGTTTCAGTATTGGACAAGGCTTGTTCCTGATCGCCCGCGTTATGTTTTGTTGTGCAATTTTGATGAGTTCTGGATTTATGACTTTAATCTTCAGGTAGATACGCCTGTTGATATGGTTGCGCTAGTAGATTTGCCGCAGCGAGCGAGTGCGTTTCGGTTTTTAGAAATCACGAATTATCAACCGATTTTTAATAATAACCAAGTCGAAGTGACGGCATTAGCGGCGCGGCGGATGGGTGACCTGTGTCATATGCTCATGGAACGGGGTAAAAAGACGGGTGATTTTGATGATTTGACGGCGCAAAGATTTGTTTTGCAATGTGTTTTGGCAATGTTTTCGGAGGATCGTAAATTGTTGCCAGATGATATGTTTGTGACCTGTGTACAACGTTGTTTAGATGGTGAAACAAGTACCTATGATGAGTTAACACAATTATTCACAGCGATGAATCGTCAGGGGATTGAGAAGGCTGGAAAGTTTAAGGGTGTTGATTATTTTAATGGGGGTTTGTTTGCGAAGATTCACCCGATTGAACTGACACAAAAGGAGCTTGAAATTCTAGATGTGACGGCGAAACAGGATTGGAGTAAGGTTCGTCCGGCGATTTTTGGGAATATTTTTGAGGGGACAGCAAACGATAAAGAACGTCACGCGACAGGGATGCATTTCACCTCAGAAGTTGACATTATGAAGATTGTTCGCCCGACGATTAGTGAGTTTTGGGAAGAGAAAATTGAGGCTGCAAATACGCTCAAAGAATTGAATGGTTTGGTTCAAGAATTACGGGAATATAAGGTATTGGATCCGGCTTGTGGCTCTGGAAATTTTCTGTATATTGCCTATCAGGAATTAAAGCGTATCGAAGTTCTTTTGTTAGAAAAAATTGCTCAGGTTTCGACAAAGGATAATGAGCAAGCGCAATTTGGGATTGTTACGCCGTTACAGTTTTTTGGGATGGATATTAATCCGTTTGGGATTGAGTTGGCACGGGTGACGATGATGATTGCAAGAAAGGTGGCGATCGATCGCTTTGAGTTAACTGAACCTGCTTTACCTTTGGATACTTTGGATCAAAATATTATTCGGAGAAATGCGTTATTAGTTGAATGGGAAAAAACGGATGCCATTATTGGAAATCCGCCATTTTTGGGTGGGAAACGATTAAGAATGACTTTAGGGGATAAGAAGGTTGATAAAATTGTGGCACGTTTTCCAGATGTAAAAGATTCAGTTGATTTTTGTTGTTATTGGTTTAGATTAGCCCACGAAAATTTAAGTGAGAATGGACGGGCTGGTTTAGTTGGTACAAATTCTATTTCTCAGGGAAAAAGTCGTCGGGCTTCGCTTGATTATATTCTGCAAAATGGCGGCACAATTTATAATGCTGTTTCTACTCAAGTATGGTCTGGCGAGGCAAATGTTCACGTTAGTATTGTGAATTGGCATAAACAACAAACATCGAAGTTTATGTTAGACGGTCAGCCTGTTAGCAATATTAATTCTTCCTTGGGAATGAAGACGGATGTAACTTTAGCCGAGAAAATAAAACAAAATTCTAATATTGGTTTTCAGGGTGTAATTCCAGTAGGTAAAGATTTTTATATTTCTGAAGAACAAGCACAGGAATGGATCAGAAAAAATAAAAAGAATAGCAATGTTTTAAAATCTTCTCTTTCCGCCGGAGATCTTGCCGATAAACCAAATGCTTTCCCTAGCAGATGGATTATTGATTTTAATGATATAGATTTAGAAGAAGCCAGTTCATACAAGCAGCCTTTTGCACATTTAAAAATTAATGTTAAACCACAAAGAGATGAAAATCGTAGAGAAGTAACTCGTGTCAATTGGTGGAAGTATGGAGAAAAACGACCCGCTATGAGGCAAGAAATGTTTCTTTTATCTTGTTATTTTGCAGTTCCATCACATTCAAAATGGTTTGTTTTTTTACCCTGTGATCTTCAATGGCTTCCCAATAACTCAACTGCTGTTATTACTTCAGAAGACTTTTATGTTTTGGGTCTTTTAACTTCAAATGTGCATCGTGAATGGGTAAAAGCTCAAAGTTCAACATTGGAAGATAGAACTCGTTATACCCATAATACTTGTTTTGAAACTTTCCCATTTCCGCAACTAGACGGCTCACAAAAAATCATTAAAGATATTCGTGCCGCGATGCAAAAACTCCATGATTACCGCACCGAACAAATGGAAAATAAACAATGGGGTATCACCAAACTGTATAACGAATTTTTCCATGAACCCGCTAGCCAACTTTACAAACTCCATAAAAAACTAGATAGTCTCGTGATGCAAGCCTACGGATTCAATACCGATGATGATCTGCTTGCTAAACTATTAGAATTAAACCTTGAACTTGCCGAGCGAGAAGAACAGGGCTTACCCGTCATTGGCGCGAGAGATTTTAAATATTTCCCACCCAAGCCTCCAACAACTACTCAATAATTGTTTAATAATTTTCCATTTACGATTATGATTAATAAGGCGATTATATTTACTGTATGACTATTGTGAATAAAACAGACGCAGT
>JBIKYI010000330.1:0-4183 GCA_044355355.1 Limnothrix sp.
GAAGGTTGGACAAAAGCAGACGCAAATAGAGCCTTAGCCAATATTGATTTCCAGAAAGAACCCGATGAATTAGTGATCAGGCGTGTCAGTTCCCAATTTGCAGGACAAGAACTATATCAAAGGCAAAGGTTACAAGCTGCACAGAAAGGGATGGTCACTAAAAAGAAGAAAGAAAATCAAGAGTTGCAATTACGAATTGATCAGCTCAGTGCAACTCAGTCCCAAGACCAAACACCACAAAATTCAAAACCCAACCCAGATCTACAGAAACAAATAGACTTACTCACCTCTAGAAATAGTCAATTACTTAAGGTTAACGAGGAGCTACAGAAAGATAACAAAGCTCTGAAAACCTACGTCGATCAAATTCGCCTTAAGTTAGCATTCGATATGAGACAGTTTTTGAGAGTTGAGGATAGTGAAATTCGTCGGGAATTAATTAAGTGGTTTAGCCGTAACCAAGGTTAAGCAGCAGCCTAAAAACGTAAAAATAGTAACAATAACAGCTCATAACCAGCGAATTAATCATCACAATGGCTCGACAAAAAAGACTGTACCAAACCATGGGATATCGACAACTCCAATCCCAAAATACGCAAAAACGTCAACAACTATCTAAAGAACAACAGCAATGGCTAAAAAAACAAGGCTATAGAAATATTGGTTGGGAGCGAGTGATTCAACTCTATGAGAAAATTACTGAATTTCTTTTAGGAGATTCGCTTCAAGATGTTAGCTTGGAAGATTTATTCATCAATGTAGACCGCATTGGCAATAAATATCAGACCCAAGCAGAGATCGATGATTTCCATAGACAGTTAGCAAAAATCAATCAAGAAATAGCCGATGAGATTGATCAACAATTTCCGGATAACAGTGTAGAGATTCTTGATTTTACAGGAAAGAAATAAGATGTCAGAGACACCGGAAAATATACCAGACGATCTTGAGAATAAAGAACTAGGCGAATTATTTTCTCTCGTTGATCAGATTGGTCAAAAACGTTATCACAAACTAACCCCTGAGGATTTTGAAAAATATCGTGCTTTTGACTATTGGCGTTATGTGAATGGTGATGGGGAGTGTGGCACAACGGAGGAAAGTAAACAATGGGTCTGGGCAAATTCCGATCAATATTGTCCAGTTTGTGGTGAGCATTTTTCTAACGGTGGTGGTAAATCAATCGATCATAAATAAATTACCGCGATCGCAATACCCCTGGTTATCGCTAGACTTCCAAAACTTTTGGGTGATTTGTCTGGAATGCAATAAGGAAAAGGGCGAGATGCATTGGTACGAATATGAGACTTATATCCTGAAAAAATATCCCCACCGCTATCTCGATATCAAATTTGCTCGTCCTATTAAACTGTTACAGGAATTAATGGGATAAATCCAAATATCTCCCCATTACTCAGCATCAAATCAGCGTCAGATAAACATACAAACAAAAAGTCCCCGAACACCTTAACAAAGGACACCCGAGAACCCATCAACAATTTCTTTCTTAATAGGCATTATACAGATTAATTCTTATATCAGTATGTGGGGAGACACCCATCGCCTGTGTACACACACCCAAAATGAGAATTCCCTGAGATTTAGATTAAGAATAGAATAAGAAGACAATAAGAAGACAATAAGATTGTCATAAAATGCAGGTTTTTTAAACAATTTCTGCTGCATGTTGGCGATACCAATCAATAGTGTTTTTCATGCCTTGACGTAACTCGACCTGAGCCTCGAAGCCAAAGCGTTCCTTAGCACGTTGGGTATCCAAACAACGACGGGGTTGACCATTCGGTTTATCCGTTTCCCAAATTAATTCTCCTTTGAATTCCATCAACTCACAGATCAACTCGACCAAATCCTTAATGGAAATCTCAAAATTTGTACCGAGATTCACTGGCTCAGAACTGTCATAATTTTGTGTTGCCATGACAATGCCACGGGCAGCATCTGTGGAATACAAAAATTCCCTGGTGGGACTTCCATCTCCCCAAACCTTGAGTGCCTTTAAACCGTCCCGTTGGGCTTCATAGACTTTGCGTACTAATGCCGGAATCACATGGGAGCTGTTGGGGTTGAAGTTATCTTCGGGGCCATAGAGGTTTACAGGGAGTAGGTAAATACCGTTAAAGCCATATTGCAAACGGTAGGATTCGAGTTGAACAAGTAATGCTTTCTTGGCAATGCCGTAGGGGGCGTTAGTTTCTTCGGGGTAGCCGATCCAAAGGTCTTCTTCTTTAAAGGGGACGGGGGTAAATTTAGGGTAAGCGCAGATGGTTCCGACACAGACAAATTTTTCTATGCCGGATTGGTAGGCGCTGTGGATAAGTTGAGTGCCCATCATCAGGTTGTCGTAGAAGAGTTCGGCGGGTTTCTCGCGGTTGAGTCCGATGCCACCAACATGGGCTGCTAGGTGGATCACAATATCTTGACCTTTAACGACTTCTTGGCAGGCGTTCAGTTGGCAGAGGTCGTAATCACGGGAACGGGGAATGGTGATGTTGGTTTGGTTTGCTCCTGCTGCGATGAGTTGCTGGACAACTTGTTTGCCGAGGAAACCTGCGCCGCCTGTGACGAGAATTTTTTTCTGAGAAAGGTCAATCATGATGGTGTTCACTGGGGAAATGCGCCATTATTCTACCCAATTGCACTGGCTAGATGTTGGTTTGGGGTTAATCGGGTTCGAGTTGGTGGAAGAGTTCTGACAGGATGGTATTGGAAAATAGGAATCCTTCTGGGTCAGTCAAAGCAATACATTGTCCTGTTTCTAAAATTCTCATTACAACCCATTTTTGTTTGATGGCAGGTTGGAGAATTTTGATGACCTTATCTACCGTTGCCTGATCGAATGCGGCGGCGAGGTGGAAGAGTGAGACACCTTCTGCTAGGCGTAAACCTAACATGAGGGTTTCTAGTAGGCGATCGCCCCCTGTGATGGGAGATTCATCAAGGGTTCCTTTTGCTGCTTCATATTGTTCTACCCAAGCGTAATATTGCTCACGGGTTTTAGGACGGGTGAAGCGTTGATTCTCAGTAAAACTAGCGGCTCCCATACCAAAGCCATAGTAGGGACGATTTTCCCAATAGACCCGATTGTGACGACATTGATAACCGGGCTGGGCGTAATTGGAGATTTCATAGTGGTCATAGCCCGCGTTTTTAAGGGTTTGGCTTGCCATGCGGTACATCTCGGCGGTGTGGACATCGGAGGGTAAAGGCTGTTCACCCGGTTCATATTGTTTACCAAAGGGCGTTTGGGCTTCCACCACTAAGTCATAACAGGAAATGTGATTCGGTTTCAGGGCGATCGCCCGTTCCAGAGAATATTGCCAATCTGCCAGGGTCTGATCAGGTAACCCAGAAATTAGATCTAAGCTCCAGGCGATCGCGCACCGCTGAATATGATCACACGCACTCTCTATTGTTATTACCCTGTGCGATCGCCCACAATTTTGCAGTAGACAGTTCTGAAATGCTTGTACCCCAAGGCTTAGACGGGTTACACCAATATTTTTGTACCAGATCAATTGTTCTAAAGAAAACGTCCCTGGATCCACCTCCAGAGAAATTTCCGCCGTTGAATGAGTCCCAAACTTATCCCGGAGCGTCACCAAAATTTTTGCCAACAGATCCACAGGTAACAGAGAAGGTGTACCACCCCCAAAAAAAATCGTCTCTAACTCTCCACCCAACACCGGCGCTGCGACAATCTCCCGACAAAGCCACTCCACATATTCCTCCATGCGTAAGCGAATACCAGTGGTCTGGCGATCGCCCACCACAGAAATCGGGAAATCACAATAAAAACAACGACGACGGCAGAAAGGTAGATGCACATAGGCACTCGTCACTGCCTCACCACCATGGCTACCATTCAATGGTGAGGTCATAGAACTTGCATCAATTCGAACAAAAACCTGTGCACAATAATTTCCAGTAAGAGTTTCCAGTAAAAATAGTCTATCTATTACTTAAAGCTAAACCAAATATTTCCCTAATTGAGAGTTTCAAAGAAGTAATGTTGTAGCAAAATAGAGTGAGTTGTTTCTCTCAAAGACTCTCTATGGCAATACACTGTCCCCAATGTAACGCTCAAAACATCATCAAAAATGGCTTTGCTAAAGGTCGTCAACGCTTTAAGTGTAAACAGTGTAATTACCAGTTTACTAACCTT
>JBIKYI010000119.1:0-7303 GCA_044355355.1 Limnothrix sp.
GTAACCTTCCTCCATCCCCTCTATTTTCGGTACTACCCCGACGAAAACTACGCCCTATCCAACGGCTTCCGCATCGAGATGAGCTATGTCGAAGAACTTGCCCCCCTCGACCCCGTGGAGTTAGAACACCTCCAATGGAAAATGGCATTACCCGCCGAGACCAAACGCCAACAAATCCTGGAGTTAGAACCCATCGGCTTACCCTTTACAGAAGAAGTGGTGGATGGTCAACGGTTAGCCGTATTTCAATTCGACAAACTTAAAACGAAACAACGCCATGTATTTGGTTGGCGGGCAGTGTTACAGGTCTGGGGCATAAAATATCAATTTACCCCCCTCGACTGTGAAGATCTCCCAGAAGTCCCGGAGGAATTTAAGCCGCTCTACCTCGTTGATAATGACAACCTGGCAATGGACACTGAAATTATCAGGGAGGCGGCACTTGATGCCATTGGGACGGAAACGAACTTCCTCCGCAAGATGTACAGCATTCGTAATTATGTCTACGATCATCTGTCCTATGGTATTAAGCCCCACATTGACACTCCTGATATTGCCCTCAAGCGGGGCGTAGGTTCCTGTGGTGAATATTTGGGTGTTTTGTTAGCATTATCTCGTCTCAATGGCATTGCTTGCCGGACGGTCGGGCGTTACAAATGTCCTGCCCATGCCCATGAACGGGATATTCCCCTGCAACCGGACTATAACCATGTTTGGATGGAGTTTTATCTACCGGGTTATGGTTGGTTACCGATGGAATCGAATCCTGATGATCTCCAGGAGGGTGGCCCCTATCCGTCGCGCTTCTTTATGGGTTTGGCTTGGCATCATGCGGAAATGGCGAAGAGTGTGCCGTTTGAGAAGCTTTATCGCGATGGGGCAATCTTGCCAAAGGAGGAGACTTCTCTGGGGGATCTGGCTCTAAATCATGTGCGTTTTAAAATTCTTGAGGAATTGCAACCGTAAATTCAGAGGACAGATATCAGACATCAGATATCAATTAGATCATGGGTTGGGGCGATCGCCTGACCCTTTTTTTATGTATCTTTTCAAGCAACTTTCATGCAGCGCCAATTCATTACAAATTCACGCGGGGTAAACGGTGTTTGAAGGCGCAGAGGATTTCCCAGGAGATTGTGCCGAGTTGGTTTGCCCATTGATCGACGGTTAGGCGATCGCCCCTGTTTTCAGCCTCGCCACCGATGAGGGTAACCACATCACCCACTTGAACATCCTGGAGATGGGTAATATCGAGCATGATTTGATCCATGGTGATGGAGCCGATTTGGGGCACAAATTCACCGTTGAGCAGTACTTTCAGTTGGTTGGAGAGACGACGGGGTACGCCATCGGCATAGCCAATGCCCACGATCGCCATTTTGGTTTCGGTGGTGGTGACAAAGCGATGTCCGTAACTCACACCAGTGCCGGGGGGGAGCGTTTTAATTTGGGTGATCCGCGCCTTAACCTGCATCACGGGTTGGAGGTTAACCTTGGGTTCCAGATGGGGGGCAGGATAGATGCCGTAAATGGCGAGTCCGACACGCACCAGGTCGTAATGGAGTGCCTGACTGTGGAGGGTGGCAGCGGAATTGGCGATATGTAATTTAGGTAGGGGAATCTGGCGGTTTTGGATCGCGCTCAGGGTTTCCTTAAAGCGTTGGTGCTGGATTTCCATCGTGGTCGGATCGGGATCATCCGCCGTCGCAAAGTGGGAATACAGGCTGACAATTTCGAGGTTTGGGGCGTGGTGGACGGCTTCGACAAAATCCACTGCCGTTTCCCAACGGGTTCCGAGGCGGGACATACCTGTGTCAATTTTGAGGTGGACGGGTAAGGATTGCCCCAAGTTCTCCATCGTGGTGGCAAAGAGCGGCACTTGGTCAATGGTGCAGAGGGTCGGCTGTAAATCCCAATTGGCGATCGCCTCAATTTCCTCCTGGGTATTGGTCGCCCCCAAGATTAAAATCGGCGCAGTAATTCCCGCTTCCCGCAATTCAACCCCTTCACCGAGGGTGGCGATCGCCAACCATGTCGCCCCATGACTGAGCACCGTTTCCGCAACCTTAACCACCCCATGACCATAGGCATCCGCCTTCACCACCGCCATGAGTTCCGTTTGCGGCGCTAAAAAATTTTTCAACGCACGAATATTCTGGGCGAGGGCAACATGATCAATCTCGACCCATGCCCGTTGTCGAATCGCCTTAGAAAATTGATAATGACGGCAACCCTGGGAAACAATATAGGAAAGTTGTTCTCCATCCAGCATCGGCGATCGCCCCACTCAAAAATTTATTTATTGTAAATTGATTGTAAAGAGTGATTGCCCAAAAACGACCGAAATCCTTCCCTAAAACACAAAGCACGATGAACTCTGGAGAAAATTTCCCGCCAATTCACCGTGCCTCAAAACGTCTTGAAGATTACTTTTAGACACTAATTCTAGAAACTAAATTTTGGAGATTAATTCCGACAGATAAGCATTGCCTTAACGCACATACCACCAATAGGTTGCCATCGGGATGACCGTCGCCAGTACCAGCAACACAATCAACCAAATCGTTGAACTCGTGGTTTTTGTATCTTCAGCCTTCGTAAAAGTACTTTCGATATTAATTTCCGCGATTTCTGGAGGACCCGGATCCGGTTGTCCCGCAAAAATTGCCCCGATCCGTTCCTCCGCCTCTAACAAAGCTTGGTTATAAGCACTATTACGCAGTGGATAACCAATCGTCTCCACCGTAATACTTTCTGCCGTGGCTGCCGGGAGCGCTTCCTGGAGATTTTCACCAATGGCGATCGCCACATTATTCGTCAAAACATCCAGTGCAACCACCACCTCATTCCCACTCACCTCAGGCGTAGGGAACCACTTCGCAAAAACCTTATCCGTAAACTCCTGCATCGTCTGACCGTAATCCAAACGACGAATTGCCACAAAATGCAGACCCTTGCCCGTTTTTTCCGCCAGTTCCGCCAAGTCATGATTTAAACGACCTTCATTGGCGCGACTAATCGCCTCCGCCTGATCCACCAACCAAATCGGCTGATCCGGCGTAGCATAGGGCACATCATAAACCCCCGTGGCATGGGCAGGTAGCACAAAGCCCCCAAACCCTAACATCACTGCCGCTAGCCAGACACCCAGCTTCTGCCACCATTGCAAGCCCTTGGGTTGAAACATCATCTTATAAATTTTTCCTTAATGAATCATTATCTATACCCATTATTATTATCCATTTTGATAATTGCTCACGCATTCCCAAACACGAATTGCACCACATAAATCACCAAACACAAAAAACCCGACAAAACTTTGCCGGGCTAATACAAATAACAAACTCAATTGACCAGATCTACCCATTCGTAATTCCTGAGGAATAGCTCAAGGTAGCAATGCGTTTAAATAGGCGATCGCCAGACCAAACGCAACAGATATAACGAAAGTCTTACGAAAGAAAAAACTCCAGAGAAAAATGCCCTAGAGATTTAGATCGTGTACATCATCGGCAATGCCATACAAAGCGCATAGGCAACCAGAGCGCCACCACAGCCACCAACCAGGAAGCCAGAAGCAAACTCACTCCAACCTTCACTTGTCCCGAGGTTTTCAGGAGGATTCGGAGTGGTTAAAGTTGCGGTGGGGGTACTAACGCCAGCACTACCGTAGAGGGAAAGGGCAAGGGTCAATAAAGAAACCAATGCAACCGTCGCGACAAGCCCTGCAACGCCTGCATATTCAGCATTACGTAGGGGGCCAAGCAAAGCGAAGGGGCCATAGATGAAATAA
This sequence comes from Limnothrix sp., assembly GCA_044355355.1. Classification (GTDB taxonomy): domain Bacteria; phylum Cyanobacteriota; class Cyanobacteriia; order Cyanobacteriales; family MRBY01; genus MRBY01. The sequence goes on from JBIKYI010000119.1 coordinate 3,794, forward strand.
CCATGAGCCATGCCGATTTCCAAACCACGACGCTGCGCGGAAAGACCTTGGCGATAACCAGGTAGATTATTGATAAAAGCTTTGCTAAATGCAGAAGCATTAATCGGAGTTGCGAGATTCCCTACTTGGGGATCTCCACCATGTTGAATAACGTCCATTGAATGTTCAAGCTCCTCTCAAAAAACTTGCAATTTAAGTTTTAGATAAATACTTGTTACGGATTATAAGAGATATTGCTAGATTTACTGGGTTTCTTAGTATTTGGCAACATTCAAGCCGATTTCTCTGAATTCAGTCCCTTTATGTTAAGAATCGTAATGCCTGTTCCATCTCAGAGCCTCTAGCAGTAATATCCAAAGTATTGTAGAACTTTAATTTGTTAATAGTTTTTAGGACAGATTTAATATGAACGGCGCTTATGCAGCTTCTTTTCTGCCTGTAATCTTGGTTCCCCTCGTTGGTGTAGTGCTTCCCGCTTTGGCGATGGGACTTCTCTTTACTTACATCGAATCTGAAGCTTAGGGTCAATGCCCCAGCTCTTTTGTTGGATATTTCCATAACATCTGACATTTTCTACTAAAATTTTTCAAGTTTCCCCATACCTCTGGATAACAGTTGTGTGGGGAATTGTTTTTGGTTTGTGGCAGATTGCAGTCGAGTGCATTTAGTTGATGGCAAACAGCGACCAGTGGCAGCCCTATCGCCATAAGTCTGAGGAGAAATCATGATGGATCTATATTTTTTTCGCCATGGCATTGCCACGGAACGGAGCGAGTCGGTACATGATGCGGAGCGATCGCTCACGCTGAAGGGTGAACAGCGCACCCGCCAGGTCGCTAAACGACTAAAAAATCTTGGGGTGAGTTTTGAGGCGATCTTGACGAGTCCCTATCTCCGGGCACAACAAACGGCGGATATTTTAACGGCAGTAGGTCTGGGCGATCGCCCCCAACTCTTCCCACCCCTTGCCCCCGATGGCTCCTTCACCAAAGCCAAACAATGGTTACAGGAGTGGCAGCCCAAGCAAACAAACCCTAGTTTGGTATTCGTCGGTCATCAACCCGATTTGGGCGCATGGGCAGAGGAACTAATCTGGGGGGAACCAGCAGAACATCTACAGCTAAAAAAAGCCGGAGTAATCGGCATCCATCTTGCTTCCCTCACCAATTCCCACCCCGAAAACCAATTATTCCTACTCACCTCGCCAAAATGGCTACTGTAAGAAGCCCCATGATAGGGTAGTTTAGCCACGGGCAACTAAGAAATAAAGCCTTAACATTATATTTAAGACCAAACAAAGGTATCGCATATGACGACTGGTTGTGAATTCAAACCCGGCTTGGAAGGGATTCCTGCCGCCCAATCCAGTATTAGTTTCGTTGATGGAAAAAACGGCATCTTAGAATATCGGGGCATCCGGATTCAAGAACTTGCCGAAAAAAGCTCTTTTCTCGAAGTTGCCTATCTCTTAATCTGGGGCAACTTACCGACCCATCAAGAACTGGAAGATTTTAAGAACGATATTCTCTACCACCGTCGGATTAAGTACCGGATTCGGGACATGATGAAATGTTTTCCGGAAACGGGACATCCCATGGATGCTTTGCAAACTTCGGCGGCAGCATTGGGTTTGTTCTATTCTCGCCGTGCGCTGGATAATCCCGACTATATTCGCCATGCCGTCGTGCGGTTGTTAGCCAAAATTCCGACGATGGTGGCTGCTGCCCACTCGATGCGTGAGGGTAATGACCCGATCCAACCCAATGACAGTTTGGATTATGCGGCGAATTTTCTCTACATGATGACTGAGCGTCGTCCCTATGATCTCCAGGCGAAGATTTTTGATATTTGTCTGATGCTTCATGCGGAACATACGATGAATGCTTCGACGTTCTCGGCGATGGTGACGGCTTCGACTTTGACGGATCCCTATGCGGTGGTGGCTTCGGCGGTGGGTACGCTGGCGGGTCCTCTCCATGGTGGAGCGAATGAGGAGGTGCTGCTGATGCTGGAGGAAATTGGCTCGGTGGAAAACGTCAAGGCTTATGTGGATAATTGCGTCGCAAATAAGCAAAAGATCATGGGGTTTGGTCACCGTGTGTATAAGGTGAAGGATCCACGAGCGGTAATTTTGCAGGCTTTGGCGGAGCAGTTGTTTGAGTTGGAAGGGGAGGATCCCTACTATAAGATCGCGCTGGAGGTGGAAAAGCGGGTGGAGGATCAGTATGGGGAGAAGGGCATTTATGCGAATGTGGACTTCTACTCTGGTTTGGTCTACCGCAAGTTAGGGATTCCGAGTGATTTGTTTACGCCGTTGTTTGCGATCGCCAGGGTAGCAGGTTGGCTTGCCCACTGGAAGGAGCAATTGGCGGTGAACCGGATTTTCCGACCGACTCAAGTGTATGCGGGTCTGCATGATCAACCCTTTATTCCCCTAGAGGAACGGGGTTAATTCGTCGTCGGGCGATCGCCAGCAATAGCCATGTATAGATTCAAGCTAGATCAGATTAAATCGCTATTTTCTCGCTACTGTCTCCTGGGATGCCTACTGTGGGGACTCTGGGGCTGTGGTGCTGTACCGAAAAACGGGGCTATCCTCCAGCCTAGTGCCGACTGGCAAACCCTACAAAGTGCTGCGGTGCAATTGGACATACCGCCGGGCTATGTGGGGGGGGAACCGGGCAGACAGTTGGAAGAACTACAGGCGACTCTAGGGGCTTGGGGCTTTGGCGATCGTGCCGAATGGTTAGCACAAAATGCCGACAAAATTGAACTCCTTGCCTTCCAGCAACAGGCAGATCAAGATCAAACGGATCACTTGAATAGCATTAACCTTGTCCAAGCCGATCGCCCCGACCAATTGAGCGTTTTAGACTACCTCCAGACCCAGGCGACCCAACTCCAGGCGGCAGGCATTACCGTCGATCGCCTTGACCAATCCGGTGAAGTGGGGCAATTACAGAGCCATCGAGAGGGTCTATTTCAAACCAGCTATGTCCATCCCACCGAGACGACATTTTGGGTGTTGACCTACAGTAGCCACGACCGAAACGAAGCCCTACTGAGCCAGATCGAACAGAGTCACCAAAGTTTACAAATCCTGCCTGAGATCCCCGAATCCTAGTGAAACTTGATCGCGTAATTATTGCCTACAAAGCCGGAGACCCCTTTGCGAAGAAATGGGCAGAGCGCTGTGCCAGTGAATTAGAAGCCCGTCAATGTCGGGTATTAATGGGGCCAAGTGGCTTTAAGGACAACCCCTATCCGGTTTTCCTTGCCTCGACCCCGGAACCTATTGATCTGGCGATCGTGTTGGGGGGAGATGGCACAGTGTTGGCGGCGGCGCGGCATTTATCCCTGGAGGGAATCCCCATTTTGGCGATTAATGTGGGGGGACATCTCGGTTTTCTCACGGAACCCATTGAACAGCTTGAGGATAGTCAAACCCTTTGGCAACGTTTAGCGGGGGATGCCTATGCCGTTGAACAACGGATGATGTTGGAGGCTTAT
>JBIKYI010000120.1:0-7299 GCA_044355355.1 Limnothrix sp.
ACATGCAACTGGATTTTTACTTTATTATTTTAACCCTATCATCCCAGAAGCAAATTACCCCGTTATTGTTCTTATTGTGCGCTTGATTTACACCAAATCTAAGCGTATTCTGAGGGGTAATAGAGTTAAGCAATAAGGCACATCCCCTCGTGTTGATCGAACCCAGATTGTTGCGGGCTGCCCAGCAAATTTATTACAACTACGCTAATGTCCATCCGGTTCGTGCTCAATACGTGACGGGGGTGGCGATTGATCGGGAAACTTATAAGGGTTTCGTGAGCTTCCGGAAGGAGGCGATCGTTTTACCGAGGGAATCATTCATCCGCGTCGAGGATTTGTTTCAGTACCAATAATTGTCGTAAAGGCTTGATAGTGAAATGACTGATATCCGATGTCTGATATCTGGTATCTGAACTGGTGGCGATCGCCCCTCGCCGTCCCATGAGTTTCAGCCCAGCATTTCCCAAGAAACAGGCAACAAAAAAATCCCCGAATTCATTTGAATATCAGGGATTTGAGAGTAATTGCTAATCTCGAAATATTTGCTTAGGTCATCTTGGTTCACAATTGGTTCAAGAAGACCCCGTAATCTTAACGAATACTAATTAACTCAACATCAAAAATGAGTGTCGCATTAGGAGGAATTACACCACCTGCACCACGGGAACCATAACCCAGTTCCGGCGGAATAATGAGGGTGCGCTTACCACCGGGCTTCATGTCGATGACTCCCTCATCCCAACCTTTGATGACTTGACCCACACCAATCACGAAGGAGAAGGGATCACCCCGCTTAACGGAGCTGTCAAAAACCTTGCCATTAGTAAGCTTTCCGGTGTAGTGCACAGTAACCATTTCCCCTTCCATGGGCGAATCGCCTTCGCCAACGACTTCTTCAATGTATTTAAGTCCAGAGGGGGTTTCCTTTGCTTTGCTTGATAACTCTTGTAGTAAATCGGTATCCATAGTGACTGCTTCCTTGCCGGGATTGGCTGCAATTTGAATTTCTTTGGCAACAGGGGTGATTTCGTCAGCGATCGCCGTTTGTCCGCCGATATTAAATACCGCAGACAAAATCAACATCACCCCACAAATAACAACGATCCCAAAACTAATCCAGATTTCTCGCATGAATTCTTTAAACTCCTGAAGGCATGAATGCACTTTCCATTATTAACGATCTAACGACGATCTAACGTTAATGAACGCTAATGGTTTAACGCCATTGTTTATTTTCTAATTCACGTACCTGACGTTCTAGGCGATCGATGCGTCCCCGGAGTTCATTCATTTCTGCCTGACTCGGCACACCCAGATCTTGCAACACGTTACGGATTTGGCGCTCAAAGTAAGCTTCGGCATTACCCTGCTCCATTTTGAGTTGGTTCATCATGTCATCAAGCATATTTTTGGCTTGCTCAGGATTAATCGTGCCATCCTTGACCCATTGATCACTGGCTTCCTTGACCTTTTCTGCCACGATGGAGGTAGTGCCAATACCAAACATCAGCACCTGTTGCAGCCAATTGTTGTTATCCATGCTGTGAGCTTCCTCTCCTCTAAAAGTTTGCAGGCGTAAGCTAGAATAGCTTAGCGAAAATGAGGGTTATTTCTTTTATTATGCCTGTTTCTTCTAATTCCAAGCGTACGGCTTCTATCACTCGGGTGACGGGTGAAACTGATGTACAGGTCACGGTCAATCTGGATGGCACGGGGGAATGTCAGGTGGATACGGGGGTTCCTTTTTTGGATCACATGTTGCACCAGCTTTGCTCCCATGGTTTGTTGGACTTGGAGATTAAGGCAAAGGGGGATTATGAAATTGATGATCACCACACGAATGAGGATGTGGGTATTACCCTCGGTCAGGCGATCGCCCAGGCGATCGGCGACAGAAAAGGCATCCAACGCTTTGGACATTTCGTTGCGCCCCTGGATGAAGCATTAGTGCAGGTCGCCCTCGATTTTTCCGGTCGTCCCCACCTCAGCTATGGCTTAGAAATTCCCACGGAACGGGTTGGCACTTACGATACCCAACTTGTACGGGAATTTTTTGTGGCAATTATTAACCACGCCCAAATGACGATTCATATCCGCCAACTAGACGGCATCAACTCCCACCACATCATCGAGGCGACTTTTAAAGCTTTTGCCAGGGCGCTACGGATGGCACTGGAGATTGATCCCCGACGAGCAGCAACTATTCCTAGCTCTAAAGGGGTTCTGTAGTTTTGCTCAGGTGGTTTATAGGTGAATCATAGAATAGCGAACTATTTTTACTGATTACGGATCTAGGCGATCGCCCCAAAACTTTAACATCTCAAAATCTTCAAACCTTAAGGGGTTAAAAAATGAGCATTGCGATACTCCATTAACAATTGGTGTCATGATGGATCAGATAAGATTTTTTGGTTCCCATCCCAGCGGTTATGTTTGAGCAGACTTTCAAAAATATTGATGATGTCCTTCGGAAAGAGGCGGGCTGTGCGACAGAGCTTGATTATGCGGAACAGATTTCATGGATTCTTTGTTCTGAAATATCTGGATGATCTGGAGACGGATCGGGAAAGTAAGGCTCTTTTAACTGGGGAAACTTACGAGCCGTTATTGGATGAGGAATCCCGCTGGAAAAGTTGGACTTATCCGAAGGATGAAAAGGGTGATCTGCTGAAAACGGCGACGGTGGGAGATGATTTGATCGCTTTTGTTAGTGGCGATCTGTTTCCTTATTTGGCGGGATTTAAGGGTTATGCGGAAAAAGGAACGAATCCGCTCAATGATGATGATTTAAAGAAGTTTGTGGAGTTTCAGGCAAGCTTCAAGGAGTCGGAACGGTCTTGGTTTTTGGATCTGAAGGATATTGAGTAGGCAATCAATATTGATAATGGATAATGCACCAATTCACCGAAAGAACAAGATAAAAGAGCTAGTGGAGGAGACAGACAAATAGTATTTCTCCCAAAATATTCACCAGACTTGAACGATATAGAACACGACTTTAGTGCATTGAAGAGAAAAAGAATGTATGAAGGTGACAAGAAAAGTTTAGACGAAATTATCCGAGATTATTGCGCATCATAGTATCTCAATGCTATTCAGAATGACTATATATCTAGACAAGAAAAAACCGACCTTCTACATATGAAAAAGTCGGTTTTTATTTTTACTTGTTGATGGTTCGCTATAGATTGTTTCCAGATAAGTTTAGACCCTAAATCTAGAAGGGAACTCTAGCGTTTTGCCATTTTCTTGGTTTCCACTTTACGGAGGCGGATGGATTCGGGGGTAACCTCAACGAGTTCACCCGGACCGATGTATTCCAAAGCACGCTCCAGGTTCATTTCCATGGGCGCTTGGAGTTGTACGAGTTCGTCGCCGCTGGCTGCCCGGTGGTTAGTCAGTTGCTTGGCTTTGCAAACATTGAGTTCGAGGTCTTGGTTTCTGTTGTGCTCACCGACGATCATGCCTTTGTAGACCTTGGTGCCGGGGGTGATAAAGAATTGACCGCGATCTTCAGCGTTTTTGAGGGCGTAGAAGGTGGCAGTGCCTTCTTCAAAAGCGGTAATGACACCGTTGTAACGGGTTTCAAATTCACCGCAGAGGGGGCGATATTCGAGGAAGCTGTGGTTCATGATGCCTGCACCACGGGTGATGCGGATAAATTCACCACGGAAACCGATTAAGCCACGGGCGGGCACGACGAATTCTAGTTGGGTTCTGCCGCCTGCGCCTGCTTGCATGTCTTGCATTTCGCCTTTGCGCTGACCTAAGCGCTCGATACAGCTACCGACTGCTTCTTCGGGTACGTCTAGGACGAGGTACTCGAAGGGTTCGCAGGGCTTGCCGTTGACTTCGCGGTAGATAACTTTGGGTTGAGCTACTTGGAATTCGTAGCCTTCACGACGCATGGTTTCGATCAAAATGCCGAGGTGTAATTCGCCACGACCGGAGACGGCAAAGCTATCGGTGGTTTCGCCATCTTCGACGCGTAGGGCAACGTTGGTTTCGAGTTCCCGTTCGAGGCGATCGCGGATTTGGCGAGAGGTAACAAATGTACCTTCCTGTCCAGCGAAGGGGGAGTTGTTCACGGAGAAGGTCATCTGCAAAGTAGGTTCGTCTACCTTGATCAGGGGCAATGCTTGGGGATCATCGGGGGAGGTGATAGTTTCACCAATGTTGGCATCGGCAAATCCGGCGATCGCCACAATTTGTCCAGCCGAAGCTTCTTCAAGTTCGATACGCTTCAAACCTTCAAAACCGAGGAGTTTGGCAATTTTTGACTTAACGATCTTGCCATCTTCCTTGATCAGAGCTGCCTGTTGACCCGCCTTGATCGTGCCGTTGTGGATACGACCAATCACGATCCGACCTAAATAATCAGAATAATCAAGGGTCGTCACCTGCAATTGGAGTGGCTTGGTCACATCACCGGCTGGGGGCGGTACGTGCTCCAGAATTGCCTTGAACATGGGTTCCATATCCTCATTGGTGTCGCTCAGGCTATTGCGAGCAAAACCGGACAAACCAGAGGCATAGAGGGTGGTGAAGTCACATTGATCATCATCCGCACCGAGTTCGACAAAGAGATCAAACACCTTATCAACAGCCGTTTCCGGGTGAACGTTGGGACGATCAATCTTGTTCACAACCACGATGGGGCGTAAACCTTTTTCAAGCGCTTTCTTCAATACGAAACGGGTTTGGGGCATGGGGCCTTCGTTGGCATCGACGATGAGAATACAACCATCGACCATACCGAGGACGCGCTCCACTTCACCCCCAAAATCGGCGTGTCCAGGAGTATCAACAATATTAATGTGAATGTCGTTGTAACGAACGGCAGTGTTCTTGGAAAGGATAGTAATGCCACGCTCACGTTCTAGGTCGTTGGAGTCCATCACGCAATCGGGAATGTCTTCGCCTTCTCGGAAAATGCCAGACTGATGCAACAGGGCATCAACCAGCGTCGTTTTACCGTGGTCAACGTGGGCAATAATAGCGACATTACGAATGGGAAGAGACATAAATTTTACGGATGGTTCCTAAGACCTGTAAATTTTTTTGACAATTTCAGCACAATTGTAGCCTAGTTATCATCTTTCTTAATATTTAGTTCGCAAATAAATCATGAATAAGTCAGAGATTAGTCAGAAATAAATCACGCAAGATGACGAATGAAGGCTGTAGCGCTGCGAGAAATTAAGGTTAACATCTCTATCCTGATGTGCACACTCTAAATGTCTGGAAAGTTTGAAGGCGACTGATCCAGGGGGGAGGACGAAGGGTGGCGATCGCCCCTAGGGGATAGCAATAAAACTTCAATAACAGCCTACTCTAGAGAGAATTTTGTTAGGTTGAAAATGATTTTGCGGTGAACACCATGGCAGAAACAGTTTTGTATAAAGCCCCCTGGGGTCAAACCCTGACGACCATCACCGTGGGGGTTTGTGTGTTACTAATTGGCATGACCTGTCTATTTGTGAGTTTGGCGCTCCGGGGACAGACTAGTTTTATTTGGTGGGCAATACTACCGTTAGGCATTTTAATCATCACCGCCTTTTTCATGGTACGCAGCTATCAGATCGAGAGTGATCAATTACGCATTGAACGTTTAGGCTGGCAAACGACCATTGCTTTAAACGATCTAGAGAGTGCAACCTATGATCCAACAGCGATGGACGGCTCCCTGAGGTTATTGGGAAATGGTGGTTTATTTGCCTTTTCGGGAAAATTTTGGAATCAAAAATTGGGTCGCTATGATGCCTATGCCACAGCTTTACGATTAGCCGTCGTCTTAAAGTTTAGTCAAAAAACCGTGGTGGTTACACCAGAAAAACCGGAGCAGTTCGCTGCACAGATTATAGATCGCGATTAATAAAATTGGCGTTGCAGAATGAAGGGATGATTCTGCCGTCTCCACTAAAAAAGTACATTTCATTAAACAATGGTTTTAGTCGTTTGCTTAATGGGCAGTTGAATGACAAATTCAGTTAAATCTGGGCTTGGCGATCGGTAGAATAAATCACCGCGATGGTGTTCCGTAATAATTTGATAACTAACCGCTAGACCCATTCCCGTCCCTTGACCAACAGGTTTTGTCGTGAAGAATGGGTCAAAGATTTTAGCTTGAATGGGTGACGTAATGCCGCAGCCATTATCCTGAATACAAATTTCAATTTTGTGAATTGATTGACCTTGCAATTAGCACACTGATTTTTGATTGCCAATTTTATATCAACTATTGATCTTCAGCGATCGCAAGAGCTTGAATTTGGGCTTTAGCTTTTTGGAGAGATTCTGCCCATTCGCGGTCGGGATCGCTATCGGCGACGATGCCTGCTCCGACTTGACCATAGACTTGGGCAATGCCGGATGTTGTGGGGACGAGTAGCAGGGTACGAATCAAAATATTGAGGTCGAGGTCACCCCGCTGGTCGAGGTAGCCACAGGAACCATAGAAAAGACTGCGACGTAAGGGTTCTAGTTCTTCGATAATTTCCATGCAACGCACTTTGGGGCAACCTGTGATTGTGCCACCGGGGAACATGGCGCGGATCAAATCAATGCTGTCATTGTTGGGGTTGAGTTTACCTTTTACATTACTGACGAGGTGGATCACGTGGCTGTAATGTTCCAGAATAAATTGTTCATCAACTTCGACGGAACCCCAAGTGCAAGCGCGTCCGAGGTCATTGCGCTCTAGATCGACGAGCATGGTATGTTCGGCGCGTTCTTTGGTGTTACTGAGGAGTTCTGCGCCGAGGCGTTGATCTTCGGTGGGAGTTTTGCCTCTGGGTCTTGTGCCGCCGATGGGGCGGGTTTGGGCAAGTTCGCCTGTTTTTTGCACCAAGCGTTCGGGGGAACAACTGATCATTTCTCCCCAGGGCGATCGCCAATAGCTAGCAAAGGGGGAGGGGTTAATGCGGTGGAGATTTTGGTAGATTGACCAACCTGTGGCGGTGGTTTGGGTTTGGAACCTTAGGGATAGATTGGTCTGGAAAATATCGCCGGCATGGATGTATTGTTTCGCCTGACGGACGGCAGCGGTATAGGCTTGGCGATCGCTCAGGAATTCCAGGGGATAGGCTTGGCTGGGGATGGTTGCCGGGGGGATTACAGGTTGTACAGGTTGCAATAATTGCGCTTCCTGTTGATCTAAGGCTTGGATTGAGGAGGCAGCGAGCCAGAGGAGTTGTTGGTGATGATCTAGAACGGCGAAGGATGCGGGCTGATACCAGTAGGCGACGGGAAAGGGGAGAGGATCGGTGTTTTTGGTGGGGAGCATTTCAATTTCCCAGG
>JBIKYI010000121.1:0-7286 GCA_044355355.1 Limnothrix sp.
CGGAAATCCGCCAGTGCATCGGATGTCTGCGTGGTTAAATCAATGCCTACCTCTGCCATCACGGCGATCGCCCCAGGATGTACCCGACTCGCCTCCAGACCAGCCGAATAGACCTCAAGTTTGTCCGCCCCCAAGGCACGCGCCCATCCTTCCGCCATCTGGGAGCGACAGGAATTCCGACGACAAACGAACATCACTTTTTTCATATTTTTCTAGAGCTTGTTAGGGAAGTGAAGATTAGTAGGAACGAATGCAACGGGGATCGGGGAGCGTTGCTTTTTCTGGTTGCCGAGGAAACCAGTGAGCCGTGCGTTTACAAACTTCCACCAACATCAACATGACGGGTACTTCGATTAAAACACCGACAACCGTTGCGAGAGCTGCCCCAGAATTTAGCCCGAACAAAATAACCGCCGTAGCGATCGCCACCTCAAAGTGATTACTCGCGCCAATCAGGGCAGCGGGAGCCGCATCTTCGTAAATGAGACCGAGTTTTAGGGCAATGACATAGGTGATCAGAAAAATAAAATTGGTCTGTATAAACAGGGGCACAGCAATCAACAGGATATGCAGAGGATTATTGATGATCAATTCCCCTTTGAGGGCAAACAGCAAAATGAGAGTTAACAATAGGGCGGCGATCGCTACCGGGGAGAGATAAGGCAAAAACCGCGTTTCAAACCATTGATAACCTTTATGGCGTAACATCCATTGCCGACTGGTTACCCCGGCGAATAAGGGCAGACCCACGTAAACCAAAACAGAGAAAACAATCGTCTGCCAGGGAACCACCAAATTATTTGCCGCGAGGAGCCATTTTCCCAGGGGCGCGTAAAGAAACAGCATCGCCAGGGAATTAACCGCCACCATCACCAAGGTATGTCCCTGGTTACTGTAGGACAAATAACCCCACATCAACACCATGGCAGTACAGGGCGCAATCCCCAATAAAATTGTTCCAGCAATATATGAATCGGCAATGGAGATCTCCACCCCTCGACTCATTTCTGTCGCTGTAATCAGAGGACGAAAAAGATGTCCGAGAAAAAATTGCGCAAAAATGACCATCGTAAATGGTTTAATCAGCCAATTCACCACCAACGTTAGCAACACAGGTTTCGGCGATCGCGCCGCTTGGCGAGCGGCAGAAAAGTCAATCTTCACCATAATGGGGTACATCATCAAAAAGAGACAGACCGCAATGGGCAGCGACACATTGTAAACGCTCATACTATCCAGCGTCTGGGATACCTGAGGAAAAGCCTTCCCCAAAATCACCCCGAACAGAATACAAAGGGCAACCCATAGGGTGAGATATTTCTCAAAAAGATTTAGCGTTCCCCCTGCCTGGGGATGCTTTGGTGATGTCCTGTCTGCCATAAAAATTTGTCCTGACCGGAGATTTTAGCGGAGAGACCGATCACGCTCATCTTACATCAAGAATATTTGATGCATCAACTTTTCTTGATAAATAGGCAGCAACAACAGAGAGGTAACGAGAACATTATTGAGAATAATGGTGGATTTTCACGATTAGGAACAGGATTTGATGGGATTCAACTCGCGAAAATGTTGAAACTCTGCCAAATATGTCTGCAATACATCAAACTGCGGCAAATTTAGACGATAGTACATCCAGCGTCCCTCTTGGCGAGATATTACGAGTTGGGCATCCCGGAGATTTTTGAGGTGAAAGGAGAGCTTCGATTGACCCACATCCAACTGTTCACAGAGATCGCAGACGCATAATTCTTCGTTGCGGAGTAGCTCAATAATTTGGAGACGGAGCGGATCAGACAGGGCATGGAAGCATTGTCCAACGGATTCGATCTCCATAGTGGTGAAGGCAAAAGTTGTCATGAACAAGACAGTAAGACAGTGTGGGATAAATTTTCAGAGAAATGATTCAGGGCAATGAAAACGAGACAGTATCAGTCATTCTTTGTCCATGGTAGAGACACAATGGGAGATTGCCTTTTGAGAAAGTTTTGATGGGGTGTTAATTTTGGGTTGTTATTCTGGGTCTTCACCAGGCTCTAATACCTGTACTTCCACGGTGCGCACATCCACAGGTTCCGCATCCACTTCCACTGCATTCACTACCGCCACATCCACCGTACCCGCCGGGGTTTGCCGCTCAAATTTTTTATTGACCACCTGCACCACTTCGCCGCAACTCGGACAACGGGCGATCGCATTATTCAAGCCTGTAAAACGCTGAGTACAAACCGGGCAAGCATCTTCTACTAGATTGCGCCGTAGCCACCACTGGAAACTAAATACCCCCAGGGCGATCGCCACCGGAATCAGCAGCACCAAAATAATAAAGCCATTCACCACCCAACCCAGACCAGCCCAGGTCAACAGCGCAGCTATCAGGATGAAGGTCAAAAAACAACCCAAACCCGAAGAATTGAATTGAATATTACGAGAAAAGGGATCGTTCACAATATGTCTTAATAATTGTTAACCAGTTACCAATGTCACTTAAGCTTATTTCACAAACCGAGGTGATAAGCTTACAAATGCACAAAAATTATTTTAATAAATCATGTCGGAAAGCAATAATACACCCCTTTTATTAAGGGCTGCACGGGGGGAAAAAGTAGAACGAACCCCTGTTTGGATGATGCGCCAAGCAGGTCGTTATATGAAAATCTATCGCGATCTGCGGGATAAGCACCCTGGTTTTCGGGAGCGCTCCGAGAATCCCGATCTAGCGATTGAAATTTCTCTACAACCTTGGCACGCTTTCCAGCCCGACGGTGTGATCATGTTTTCGGACATTTTGACACCCCTTCCCGGCATGGGCATCGATTTTGACATTATCGAGAGCAAGGGACCCCAGATTCACGATCCCATCCGCACCCAAGCCCAAGTGGATGCGATGACCCCCTTCAATCCGGAGGAATCTCTCCCCTTCATCAAGACGATCCTCAACACCCTCCGCGATGAAGTCGGGAATGCTTCCACTGTACTTGGTTTTGTCGGTGCGCCCTGGACTCTGGCTGCCTATGCGATCGAGGGTAAAAGCTCTAAGAATTATGCCGTGATTAAGAATATGGCATTCTCCGAGCCTGCGATTCTCCATAGCTTCTTGGGTAAGGTTGCCGATGCGATCGCCGACTATGTTTGCTACCAGATCGAATGTGGCGCACAGGTCATCCAAATGTTCGACTCTTGGGCAGGACAACTCAGCCCCCAGGACTACGATATGTTTGCGTTGCCCTACCAGAAGCGCGTCGTCGATAAAGTTAAAGCGAAGTACCCCGATTTCCCCTTGATCCTCTACATCAGCGGCAGTGCTGGCGTTCTAGAGCGCATGGCAAAATCTGGCGTAGATATCGTCAGCGTCGATTGGACAGTGGACATGGCAGATGCTCGCCATCGCCTCGGCAAAGAAATAATTGTCCAAGGCAACATCGATCCCGGTGTACTGTTTGGTTCCCAGGATTTCATTAAAAACCGCATTATTGACACCGTGCGGAAGGCGGGCGATCGCGGTCATATCCTCAACTTGGGTCATGGCGTACTCGTCGGCACTCCAGAAGATAACGTCCGTTTCTTCTTTGAAACCTGTAAGAACGTCAAAAACTTTCTTTAGAGTTGATTTTCTGTAAGGTGTCATTGACAGATTACTGCAAAAGTTCTTGAATGACGAATCTTAGATACAAACAATAACTTTTCAAATATCTTTTTGAACATCGTTCATGATGCTTAATTACAGGTAATTACTACAGTTAATCACTAATCAAAAGGCTCTGAGAAACATAAGTTCTGGGAGCCTTTTTTGTTGATTAAGTTGATTAAAAGGATTCAAGCAGTTGTGAAATTAACGGAGAGAATTTCGCCTCCATCTCCTGTCAATTAAGCGAAGTCTACCTCTGGATTTTAGGAAAGATCATCAATTTCTTGGGCAACCCGTAAGCCAGATAAATAAGCCCCATGGGCGGTCGCAAAGTAATGTCTCTCCGTTGCTTCCCCTGCAAAAAAGAGTTGATTATTGAGAGACTCCGCAAGGCGATCGCGCATTTTGGGAGAACTACCAAGGGCATTAAAAGAATAGGAACCCCGCGCAAATGGGTCACTATGCCACCGGGTAATTTGATAATCAATAGGTGAGGGAATATCATCACCAAACATCCGTTTTAATGTTGCTATCGCACTCTCAATAATTTGTTGATCCGTCCATTGTTCGATCGCCTTGCCCTGGATCGCGGCATTAAAACCGAGTAGTATTGGCGAACCCGTCACCTGGGCGAGATTGACCCATTCAGTCCATAAACCCCGTTCAGAGGCAACCTGTTCAATCCAATCAAATTTTTTTGACCAAAAGATGCTGGGAAAACGCAAATAACATTTATTTAAAACCCCCATACCGAGGGATTGAATTGCCTGACGTTTTGGCGATGGCAGTTGCGGGATAAATTCTATTTGGTCAGATTTAAGGACACCGAGGGGCAATGTGATAATTATTTTTTCAGCGGTATATTCCCCCTGATTTGTCATTACTTTGGGCAGTGCTTCAGACCAATCAATGGCTTCAACAATTTGATTGAGTTCGACAGAAATATCTTGGGCTAAATAATTTACAATGGCTTGATATCCTTCCACAAAAATTGCATCTTCACCATCATAGGCCCGATCATCATCAAACCAATAGGTCGATAATTCTTCGAGACTGCCGGCATATTCATGTTCGACCGTACTATTTAGTAGAAAATCAATGAGTTGTCGTGTTTTTAAAGGTTGTTGATCTAAATTAAAGATTGTTTCTAGGAGGGTTTGCAACGATTGATCCGTATCTGCTTCCTGTGCTTTGGCGATCGCCGCCATAAATTTTTCGTTAAAATCTTCTATGATTTTTTCTTCGGCTGAAGTGAGGGGTTTACCTGTCACACCATAGGCGATCGCCTTATCATAGCTCGTTTCCACTAGGGGAGTTTTAATGGTTTCAGCAAGCTCCGTGAGGGGATTCCCATCGATACCATGAATCCAAGATGCCCCTAAATCAACTGGTGCATCATCCCAATGATGGCTTGTCCAAGTCCGACCACCAAGGCGATCTCTTGCTTCTAAAACGGATACCCCATAGCCCATATTTTTGAGACTTTGAGCCGCAGCTAAACCCGCTAAACCTGCACCAATAATGAGAATATCAGGCGATTTTTCTGCTGCAATTGGAGGCTTGTTTTTGCCACAACTGGTACTCAGTAAATAACTCACTACCATTAATTGACTAAGCTTTAAAAAATTACGTCTCTTCATTATTTTTTACCATGCTTAAATATTTTTTCAATGCGCATCAATGGGTTATCCCTGAGACTAAACACCCCGCTATCATAGCGAGAATATCAAGCAATAAAAGTAACGATTAAGCAATAATTTATGAGTGGATTGCTCAAGGGACATAAGTGATTTTAGTCCTGTGCTTAAAAGCCCCTGATGTTTCTCCATTAATTTTCCTATTAAAGTTAATATATAAAAACTCAATTCATCAAAATTGGAGGCTAAGCGATCGCCCCTAGCATTCCCATCGCAGTATGATAGACAAGCAATATTTTTAGCATCAATCTTAGCCCACTTCCATCGTTAATTTTTCTAGAAATCAATGGCTCTCGATCAAATTTCAGCGGTTATCGCCCAACTCCAGTCCCTTGTGACAATTCAGACCCAAAATCAGTGGGGATTTTATCTGGGTGATGCCATTTTGGGGACAGATTATATAACTTTTGATCTAGGGCGATTACAGCCTGCCGAACCGAATGAAAATGGTTATCTTATTTTTCCGAAGGGAGAAAAATTAGCCTGGTTTTATCAAGAGTTCACAATTCCCAACAATATCAAAAATTATGAACTGGTAGGCTTACATTGTCGATTGAATCTCACTTGGTGGGCGGGTATCGCCAAAGTTTTTGTGAATGGTCAATTAGTCTGTGAAGGGGATTTATTTGATTCTTCGATCCGTCTTTCCCTATCCTCTTCTGTCCAGGAAAATGATGTTTTTCAGGTGGCGATCGCCCTAATTAGTCCGGGTCATGATATTGGTGCTTTGATGAAGTCTCAATTAATATTTGAATCTGATGAAGCTGATAATCTAGAGGAATTAGATGCGGGACAAGTTGCCACAGAATTGCAGATTTTACAGGAATATCTCACACAATATCAACCAGAATTATTACCAAAAGTTGCCGAAATATTGCAAACATTACCATTAGAAAATTTTCAAAATCGTGCAGAATTAGATCAAGCACTAGGACAAATTCGGACAGCATTAATGCCCATTGCTGAACCCATTAAAACTCGAAAATTTTACGTTTTAGGACATGCTCACCTGGATATGGCATGGCTCTGGACAACGGATGAAACCTGGGAAGTGGGACAGCGAACCTTCGCCTCTGTGCTGAATTTGCAAGCAGAATTTGCTGATTTAACTTTTGGACATAGTACCCCTGCCCTCTATGCTTGGATTGAAAAAAATCGCCCTGATTTATGGGTAAAGATTCAGGCAGCAGTAGCAGGCGATCGCTGGGAATTACTAGGGGGAATGTGGGTCGAACCAGATGTTAATTTATTGTCTGGTGAATCGATCATTCGACAGTTTTTATATGGTCAACAATTCTATTTAGAAAAGTTTGGTAAAATTGCCCCCATTGCCTGGTTACCAGACACCTTTGGTTTTCCACAACAATTACCGCAAATTTGCAAACTTTGTGGCATTGAAGCTTTTGCTACAGGTAAATTACATTGGAATGATACAAAACCATTTCCCCATGGTTTGTTTTGGTGGCGATCGCCAGACGAGACGACATTACTAACATTTATGTCACCGCCAAACGTTACGGGCATTATGGATACAAACCCGATTACCATGACAAATTATGCCTTGAAATGGGAAGAACAGACAGGTTTAAAAGATATTTTTTGGTTGCCAGGAGTAGGAGATCACGGTGGTGGTCCCACAAAAGATATGGTGCAAGTAGCGCATAAATGGCGGCGATCACCCTTCTTCCCAGAGCTTGAATTTTCGACGGTGAATCAATTTTTGAAACAGGTAAAAGATACCCCTAATTTGCCCATCTGGAATGATGAATTATATCTAGAATTACATCGTGGTTATTACACCGTTCATCGTGATCAAAAAGAATTTAATCGTCGTTGTGAAACCCGATTAAGACAAGTAGAACTCTGGTCAGTAATTGCTAATTCTCTAGGGTCTAAGTTTGAGCAGCAAGTTGAGCAGCAAGAAATAATCAAAAACATCATTAAAGACCTCTGGAAAAAAG
>JBIKYI010000553.1:0-2687 GCA_044355355.1 Limnothrix sp.
CGACAAAAACTAAAACCATCCATAATCGGCATCATCGCATCCAACAAAATTAGATCCGGCTGGTGGCTTTCTAAACGAGTTAGAGCCTTTTGAGCCGAGGAAAGATAGCTTAATTGATAACCTTCTGTGAATAAAAAACCCTCAATAACATCAAAGTTATCAGGCTCATCATCAACTACTAAAATATGTGGCTTCCTGAAAAAAGTATGAACACTCATGACAATCTGGACATTCCCCTAGTTATTCTTCGACCTAAATTTTTAAATGTTGTGATTTGATTGTGATTTTAAATAGGATGGATGCCTAATGATTTGAGGCAATGTTTAAGTGCTTAACTCCAGAAAAAAGCGTATTATGAGCAGTTAGCTATGTCCGAATTATTTTTAAATCGTAGTGTAACAATATAATCCTTTGGTAGTCACTGCTTTTTTGACCCCAGGCTAAAAATAGCACATCATGGGTGCATCACGATGTAACTCAGATCACTACTCATTTTGATGGCTTTTACACTTGCAGTGCGGGGAAGAAGATTGGTAAATATTCTCTCAAGTTTGTCTTGTTATCTTGTTATTTGATAGTCTTGATCTTAGGGCTTTATTTATTTGGTATTTTTGTTCATATTGTTACCCTTGAAGGGATTGAATATCTGCGAATGTTTGTGACAAATATGATGAATTGAATTTGGTCTTGACCTTGATCTGTGACGTTTGTTTTCATTCATTAATAAAAATGTAAATTTCGTCAATCATGCTTAAAATTATTGTGATGTAGTGGCGTAACATCATGGATCGCATTTAGGCAAGTAGCTAGTGAAAATACTTAATCGATTGACTCAATTTTTATCGATTTTTTTGGAGGAACAATGTCCTTTATGCGATCGCCCGGCATCGGGGGGCATTGTTTGTCCCTATTGCGATCGCCAACTGCAACAGGCTAAATTCTCGAATCCCAAATATCGCTGGCAAGGGGATCTACCGCTCTTTGTCTGGGGAAGCTACGGGAGCATCCTGAAACGGGCGATCGCCAAGCTGAAATACGACAATCAACCCCAACTCGGCACTTGGCTCGGTGAGCAACTCGGTCACAGTTGGCGACAACATTTCCCCCAGCAACCCTTAGTCGTCATTCCGATCCCGATGCATCCGAGTAAACAACAGGAACGGGGTTTTAACCAGGCGGAACTGATTTCTCGACAATTTGCCCAGGTGATCCGTGCTCCCCATGCGCCCCAGGTTTTAGTACGCCGGAAAGCGACCCAGGCTTTGTTTGAATTAAATCTCCAACAGCGTCAACGGGAAATTGCCAATGCTTTTGTGCTTGATGCCCAGGCGCAACGCAGATTAGGCGATCGCCCCGTCCTGTTAATCGACGACATCTACACCTCAGGCACTACTGCCCAAGAAGCCTACCGAGTCTTGCAACAAGGTGGCGTACCAGTCCTTGGCATTGCGGCGATCGCCACCCCATCACCCCACGCCAAGATTTCCCCGTAAGCTATCGTTTAATGAACCAGAGAGACGAATTTAGCCGGAAAATTCCCCATCGGCGGTAGAATATGGTTTGATTATGCAAGCCAATAATGTAGCTAAAGCTCCATGATTTCTAGTAATGACTTTCGTGGTGGTACATCCATCGAACTAGACGGTTCCGTCTGGCGTGTTGTTGAGTTTCTCCACGTCAAACCCGGTAAAGGTTCAGCCTTCGTCCGTACCAAACTAAAAAATGCCCAAACTGGTAGCGTCGTTGAGAAAACCTTTCGAGCGGGAGAAACCGTTCCCCAGGCAGTTCTCGACAAGCGCACGATGCAACACACCTACAAAGAAGGTGATCAGTTCGTTTTCATGGACATGGAAACCTACGAAGAGGTTCGTTTAAAAGATGCCCAGATTGGCGATCGCGTGAAGTACCTCCTAGAGGAAATGGAAGTGAGCGTTCTCTTCTGGAACGATCAAGTGATTGACGTAGAACTCCCCAACACCGTTGTCCTGGAAGTGATCGAAACCGATCCCGGTGTCAAAGGCGACACTGCCACTGGTGGCACGAAGCCGGCGATCGTCTCCACTGGCGCACAGGTGAACGTCCCCCTCTTTATCTCCATCGGCGAGCGCATCAAAATTGATACCCGCGAAGATAAATACCTCGGTCGCGATAACTAGTCACCATCATCGTCACTAGTCGCAATCACCCAGGGATTGTCGTATCAAGCGTCGCAACCAGATTTCCGTTTTTTATTCATGCAGTTGTGAGGAATAACCCTTTCTGTGGCTATTAATCTACAAGAAATTCAAGAACTTTTAGGGGCGATCGGCCAGACAAACGTCACTGAGTTTGAACTGAAAACCGATGACTTTGAGCTGCGCGTGAGTAAAGGAACTGTCGTTGCGGCACCACCGACCTTCGTGCAGGAGACTACCTTTGTCCCCCAAGCCCCTGCCCCGGTATTACCCCAACCTGTTGCTGCCCCGGTGGCAGAAGTCCCCAGCACTCCCAGTATCGACGATAAGTGGGTTGCCGTGACTTCACCCATGGTAGGCACTTTTTACCGTTGTCCAGCGCCGGGAGAAGATCCCTTTGTGGCGGTTGGCGATCGCGTGAGTAGTGGCGATACCGTTTGCATTATCGAAGCAATGAAACTGATGAATGAGATTGAATCAGAAGTCAGTGGCGTAGTCGTTAAAATTGCCGTT
>JBIKYI010000294.1:0-4548 GCA_044355355.1 Limnothrix sp.
CATCAACTCCTACTCACTATGGCTAAATCTGATCACGCTCAAATTTCTCCAGAAGTTCTGCGACAAGTTGCTTCCTATTTCAGTGTTTTAGGTGAGCCGATGAGACTCAAGATTCTCAATATTTTGCGCAATGGCGAATGTTGCGTCCAGGACTTGGTGGATGCCACTGAAACAAGTCAGGCAAATGTCTCGAAACACCTAAAGGTTATGTTGCAGGCGGGCATTTTGCAGCGTCGCAGTGAGGGAACCTCTGCCTACTACAGTGTGAATGATGAATTGATTTTTGAGTTGTGCAATTTGGTCTGTAATCGGCTCGCGGATCGCATTGAGGAACAGGCAAAGAAGTTTCGTGATGCGACGTTAATTTCTTAGGTCATTTGCTTGGGTCATGGCTGCGGCGATCGCCTAATCTCATGCATTCGCTATTCAGTCAACCACAGAGTATCTTAGACTTAAGAATCTAGAAAAATTATTTCTAACCATCATTCTCTAATTTGATATCGATCCTATGACCTCCTATTCCACTTTTTCTGCCAGAGCTGAAATGAGTGAACTGCGTCGCCTGAAGACGTTGCTTCCCCCTGAACTCCAGAGTTGGGTGATGGTAGAAGGCACCACAGAGGTGAACCCTCCCCTGATCCGCTGCGAAGAACTGGGTAAAGACGACATCGAAGTTCAGATTGATCTCGCTAAGTGGGAAAATTTGGCGATCGATCAGCGTAATTTACTCTTTTGGCATGAAGTCGCTAAAGTCCAAAACGATACTATTTCCCGGGAAGGGTGGGAAATGGCTGCTCTGGCGATCGGCTTAGGGGGTGCTGTCGGTGAACTCTGGGTTCAAGATGGTTTACTGCTGGTGCTTGCCCTGGCTCTCTGTGGTTTTTCTGGCTATCGTCTATGGCAAAAAAATAGTGGTGAAAAACGCATGACCATCGCCATTGAAGCCGATGAACAAGCCATTCGCCTTGCCACACGTTTTGGTTACACCTTACCGAACGCCTATAAAAGTCTTGGTAGTGCCCTGAAAACCTTAATTGAACAAACACCGAATCGCCGTAAACGCAAGGATCTAGAAACTCGTTTGCAGTTCCTTCGTAAGAGTGCTGCTAAGGCGAAATCTCAAATGGAAGATCAGGAAGTGCGCCGTCCCCGCATTTAGTCCCCGCATTATAAGAATTTAAGGTTCCCTTGGACTGTGGGCAACATCGGGTTTGTTGTCCGATAAATGGATATTCGCTTTGTTTTGTCACCATCTGGATGCGGAGCGGTGGAATTTTATGCTGTCTATTTTTCTGCTAATTCGGCATACTAAGATGCGGAATATTCAGCGGCAACGCAGCAGCATACTAATGGATCGGGGAAGCATGGTCGTGAAGGGAAATGGGCAACGCTGGCTATTGGTTGTTTTAGGGATTAGTTTCGGGATTGGTCTTGTTTGTCGTCTGCTGCTGTTAGATCGGTTGCCGCCCTGGACGGATGAGATGGCAACGATGGTTTTTAGTTTGGGTAACAATTTCCATGGTGTGCCGCTCAATGAGTTTGTTGGCAATGGGGAGATGCTCCAGCCTTTAGTGCGGGATGGCGGGGCTAATTTATGGTCGGTTTGGCAAAATTTGCTGGCGGATAGTACCCATCCACCGCTTTATTTCTGGATATGCCATCTGTGGTTGGGTTTGTTTACTGCTCCTCAGATGATGGCGAGTGTTTGGGTGGCGCGTCTTCTGGCTGTCATTTTTAGTTTGGGGGCGATCGCCTGGGTTTATGGCTTAACGAAGTTGGTTAGTGGTTCCCGACTGGCGGGGCTTTGGAGTGCGACTTTGATGGCAATTTCGCCGTTTGGCATTTTTCTGGCGCGGGAGGCTCGTCACTATACTTTCGTGATGATCTGGGTGACCTTGGCTATAGTCTGTCTGGTGATGGGGCTTCAAAGATTAAGGCGATCGCAAAGAATCCCCATCTGGTTGATTAGCCTCTGGATTGGCGCGAATTTTCTAGGAATGGCAAGTCACTATTTCTTTGGGTTGTCGATTTTGGGGCAGGGGTTAGTGGTGCTGTGGAATTTGCTACAAAAAAAGGCTGCTTGGCGACAATGGTTACCCTTTTGTCTTGTGGCGTTGGGTAGTTTGATGGCAGGTCTAGTGTGGCTACCGATGGTGCAATCTGCCCATGGTACGAGTCCAACCCAATGGATCTATGGTTCTTTATTATCTGAGCCTTGGTTACCGATCCTCTGGATGTTGATGTGGCTGATTAGTATGCTGTCGATGTTACCGACGGCGGTGACCAGTGGGGTGAGTTTGTGGGTGACGGTGATCTCGGCGATCGCCCTACTGGGGTTCAGTTGCTGGGTATTTCCTAAATTATATCGAGCCTTTCCCTTCGAACAATACAGCCCCAATTCAACCCTGTGGGAATATTTGCTGGTGATGGTCGGTTTATTTCTGTTACTCAGCTATATCGGTGGTATTAGCATTACTGTCGCACCACGTTTTTGCTTTTTGTGGTTTCCTGCCTTTATTGTCCTCGCGGGTATTGCCCTCGCCCAACTACGACAACCGATACCGATCACCATTATTTTAACCATGGGTCTAATCGGCAGTCTCACCACCACGATGAACTTAGGTTATCTCCAAAATGAGCGGATTGATCTACTGGCGGAGGTCATTGTGCAAGAATCGAAAACCCAGGAGCCGATCATCACTATTCCCCATGAACACCATGGTCAGACAGGTCGCCTGATGGGATTAGCTTGGGAATTTACCCAACATGCTCCAGATGCTTCAAGACTGACTCCCAGATTCCTCTTAGCTAAGCAACAGAATAATAATTACAATCAGGCAATGGACTTGCTCCAACAAACTATCCAGACTAGCCCGGAGCCGACGGAACTTTGGCTGGTGCAACCGAAAGGTATTTTTAGGGATACCAACTGGCAAACAGTGGGTTGCGAATTACGCACCAAGGGCATGACAGGTCAGTTTAACTATCGCTTGTTGGATTGTCAGGCTGAATTGTGATCTTAATTGGAGCAGGTTAGGCGATCGCCGTCGGTAGACCCTTTGTTTCCGCCACCGCCGTTTGGAGGGTTTCGATCAATTCCTGATCGAGATAAGGCTTCGTTAAATAGCCATTCGCCCCCAACTGTTGCGCCAATTGTCGATAACGCTTACTGCCTCGGGAAGTGAGCATTAACACGGGTAATTCCGTCTTCGCATGGAGTTTCCGGCAACGTCCCAAGAATTCAAAACCATTCATCTGCGGCATTTCCACGTCACAAATAATGCCCTCTACCTCAGGATGCTGTTCCAACTGATTGAGACCATCCGCACCATCCTGGGCTTGGATCACGCGATAACCAGCCTTTTGTAGTGTGGTTGATAGGGTTTGTCTCGTCGTTAGGGAGTCATCAATCACCAACACCGTCGGCAGGACTAACTTCGGCTTGAGACGATTAATGGCAGAATCAATCATCGCAATATTTTGCGTCCCCTTCTGGGCGATCCGTTCAATTAACGCCGCACCGTCTAGCACAGAAACTAAGCGTCCATCACCCAAGACCGTACAGCCAGACATATAACTCGGCGGATTAATCGCATCCCCAAAGGGTTTGATCACCAGGTTTTGCTCCAACAGAATTTGGTCAACCTTAATGCCAATCGCCTCCGTGCCCTGGGCAATGACCAGCACCATTTGCTGACCCGACTGTTTCCAGATATTGCTCACATTACTTCTTGCCCAGCTACCCATCATCTGTTGACGACTGGCAATCAGGGAGGAAGGATAGTTAAAACCAATTAATAGGTCTTGGATCAGGGGGACGGACTGTCCTTGCCAACGGAAATATTCCTTGCCATCTTTTTTCTTGAGATCATTTTTTCCGGCGGCGGCGATCGCCGACAAACTATTCACCGGAATTGCTAAGAAACTCTCCTGGGAACGGAATAACAACAACTTCGTAATGGTCATACTCCAAGGCAAGCGCAACGTAAACGTCGTGCCCTTATCCAACTCCGAAGTCAGGGAAATATTGCCCTTCAAAGCTCGAATCTGTAGACGTACCGCATCCAGACCGACACCACGCCCCGACAAATGGCTGACCTTCTCCGCCGTTGAAAATCCCGGCACAAACAACAGATCATAGAGTTGGGCGATCGGCATTTTTGCCGCCTCATTAGGATCGACAACCCCCTTCTCGATCGCCTTTGCCCTTACCTTTTCGACATCAATCCCACGCCCATCGTCCTTAATTTCCACATAGGTGGAATTACCACGGTTATAGGCTTTGATGAGAATCTGACCCGACTCAGATTTCCCTTTCGCCAAACGTTCCTCCGGCGTATCAATACCATGGTCAAAGGCATTGCGCACCAAATGCACCAAAGGATCATAGAGCTTTGATAACACCGCCCGATCCACCAAAGTATTCGTGCCCTCCAATTCGAGGGTCACAGGTTTATTCCCCTTCACCGAGAGATCACGAACCGTCCGGGGAAAGCGATTGAGCAAATCACCGATGGGCAACATCCTTGCCTCTAGGAGGTTATGTTC
>JBIKYI010000339.1:0-4130 GCA_044355355.1 Limnothrix sp.
GACATTCGGTTTGTCTAACAGTACGCAGGCATCGTTGGTGAGATAGCGGGTTGGGAAATTATCTGTGCCATCCACGACGATATCGTAGTCTTTGATAATGTCGAGGGCGTTGTCCGAGGTGATCTGTGTTTCAAAGAGATCGACTTGACAGAAGGGATTAATTTCCAGGATCCGGTTTTTTGCGGATTCGATCTTGGGTTTACCGACCCATGATGTGCCGTGGATAATTTGTCGTTGTAGGTTGGAGAAATCGACGACATCGAAATCGACCAGACCAATCCGACCAATGCCTGCGGCGGCAAGGTAAAGGAGTAGGGGAGAGCCAAGACCTCCACTACCGATACAAAGGACGCTGGCTGCTTTGAGCCGTTTTTGTCCGTCTACGCCCACTTCTGGCAGAATGAGGTGCCGTGAATAGCGTTCGTAGTCATCCTTTGTTAGTTCTATGGTGTCTAAATTAGGATTTAACATTATGGGTGTTCTGAGGATTGTTTTTTGGATATGAGGTCTGGGGTCACGACCAAGAACACGGTTGCAGTTTAGTTGCAGTTTATTAGTCTACTGCTTTGTGGGGTTAGATTCTAGGTTACCTTAAGGGTCTAGATGTTGGGGTGTTTACAATTGGTTATCTGAAGCTTTGGGGAATTTGGGTTGGCGTGATTGAAGTAAGTTGGAGAAATTTGTTGGGGATTACTAGGGATTCGACATCTCTCCCTATAAAATTTGATTACGAGTTTGATTATGAGAGATTTAATCTAGCCTCTCTAGGAGATTGAAACAGTATGGTTAATGGACAGGAAGAAGCTCAGGGAGAGCAGGTTTCAGGACGCTCCACTCAGGTTCTTTCGTCCTCTCCTGAGGATTCTCTATCCCATCGGAAACCTTTGCCCTTGCTTGTAAGGGGCTTTTTTTGGGGGGCTGGATTTATGGGGACGACGTTAATTTCGGCGGCGATTGGGACGGCGATCGCCCTTTATACGCCGTTGTCTCAGATTGTCTTGCCCTTTTTACCGAGTTCCCTCGAAAGTTTGAAGGGGGACGGGTTACAACAACTGGGCAGCTATAGTCTGGGGCGACCTGTCAATATTTTGGTGATGGGCATTGATCGGGTGGCAGGGGCAGAAAATACTGAGGCGGCATTTGGCGGTCGGAGCGATACAATTTTGTTGGTGCGCTTCGATCCCGAAAGTCAGCAGGTGAATATGTTGTCGATTCCTAGGGACAGCCAGGTGTCGATTGAAGGTGTTGGCGTTACGAAAATCAATGATGCCAATGTCTATGGCGGTGGCAAATTAGCATCTCAGACGGTGAGTGAAGCCCTCAATGGTGTGGCGGTTGATCGTTATGTGCGGGTGACTACGGATACTTTTAAGGATTTAGTTGATGCGGTGGGTGGGATTAATGTTTTTGTCCCCAATGACATGAAATACCAAGATCAAACCCAGGGTCTTGATATTAATTTGGAGAAAGGTTGGCAGGTTTTGGATGGGGATCAGGCGGAGCAGTTTGCGCGATTTCGGAAGGATGAATATGGGGATATTGGGCGGGTACAACGGCAACAGGTGCTGTTAAAGGCGCTCCGGGAAAAGGTGCAATCGGCAAGTATTATTCCGCGTTTACCTGCTTTGATTAGTTTGTTACAGGAAAATATTGATACTAATTTGAAGTGGGAAGAAATGCTTGCTTTGATGAATTTTTCCCGTCAACTGAAGCAGGAAGATCTCAATATGGTGATGTTGCCGGGGCGTTTTAGTGGGGAGGGGGAATTTAATCGCAGTTATTGGATTATTAATAATCAAGAAAAAAATCAGGTGATGCAGGAATTTTTTGCTGTGGAAAAGCCATTGCAGGTATTAGGGGATGATACCCCGGCGATCGCCCCCCAACAGATGAAAATTGCGATCCAAAATGCCACAGGTCAAAGCGGTGTTGCGGCGGAGGTTTCTAACTACCTCAAAGAACAGGGTTTTACAAATGTCTACTTAACCCAGGACTACACAGATACTCTAGATGAAACACAAATTATTGCCCAAAAAGGTGATTTAGAAAATGCAAAAATTTTACAAACATCCATAAAATTGGGTCGTGTTGAAGCTTCTTCCACCGGACAAATAGACTCTGATTTTACGATTCGGATTGGTAAAGATTGGTTAGAACGACAACCCGGATTGTAGAGGCTTATTGATTAATTTTTTATCGGTCGAACAAATATCTTTGGCTATTGTTGACGGACATTGTATCTAGCAGGTCAGGGTCAAAAGACCTTAACTCTCTCAATTCTAAAAATCTAAAATATAGCAATTTCGCTTTAAGTGAGGCACTAGCCGATAATCAAAGCCTTTATTTAGCTAGAAATGTGTGTACTTCATTTAGGACGAAAACGCTATAAAAGATCTAAAAAGGGATTAATCCAGCTAAAATCAAGGGCGGTTTGCTTAAGGATTTAGTGCATGGAAAGGCTCCAGACGAAGGTTTTAGTGGTTGGTGGCGGCACAGGTGGCACGGCGGCAGCTTTGCAATGTGCCCGTAATGGGGTCGAGACCATTTTGGTCAGTGAATTTGCTTGGCTTGGCGGTATGATTACGGCGGCAGGGGTTTCAGCTCCGGATGGCAATGAATTACTGGCTTGGCAAACGGGGCTTTGGGGCACATTTTTGCGAGAATTGCAGCAGCGTCACCCGGAAGGTTTGGATCATAGTTGGGTGAGTATGTTCACGTTTGATCCCAGAGTTGGGGCGAAAATTTTCGCGGATTGGGTGCAGGCAGAAAAGCATCTCACTTGGATTGCTGGGCAGGTTCCCCTTGAGGTAAAAAGGGAGGGCGATCGCCTAACGGGAGTCCGTTTTCAAGATTATTTTATTGAGGCTGATTTAATTCTTGATGGTACGGAATTAGGGGATCTTTTGGCATTGGGAGATGTACCCCACCGCTGGGGTTGGGATTGGGACGAAAAATTCAATGAACCGAGTGCACCAAAGGAACCCAATTTGATGACGGAAACCTATCCGGTACAGTCGCCGACATGGGTTTTTTATCTGCAAAAAAATGGCGAAAAACCACCGCACGGTCATGGAGATTTCACTAAGTTTCAAGGGGCTTGGGAAAATTATGGCTTAGATTTTTTCATGAATTATGGTGGGTTACCCGGTGGCAATTTTATGCTGAATTGGCCGATCGCCGGGAATGATTACGGATTAGATGCGGATCGCTTAATTGATCCCACTAAACGTCAAGAGTTTTATAAAGATGCCCAAGATCATAGTTTTGCTTTTGCGGATTATATCTATCAAGAATCCCAAGGAAAATATGGTTTAGCAACGGGTATTTTCCCCCATGATTTAGGTAATGGAAGTTTTGCATTAATGCCCTATTTCCGGGAAAGTCGTCGGATTATTGGCACAGAAACGTTTATCGAACAGCAATTATTGCCTGTTGGAGAAGTTGCCCATTTACCGATTAATGAAAAGGGTGAAGTAATGGCGATCGCCCTGGGTAACTATGCCAATGATCACCATTATCCAGACTTTAAATTTCCCCTTACACCCAAGTCGATTCAATGGGGAGGACGTTGGACAGGCACACCTTTTACTCTGCCCTTTTCTGTGTTGATTCCTGCTGAGATAGAAGGTCTCTTAGTCTGTGAAAAAAATACAGCCGTTTCCCATATTGCTAATGGCTCGACACGTCTACAGCCCTGTGTTTTAAATACTGGACAAGCAGCAGGACAAACAGCCGCTTTAGCCATTCAAAATAACTGTTCTCCCCGTGATATTTCTGTGCGAGAACTCCAGGAAAAATTATTAACAGATTCCCAAGCCCCCGCTACAATTATTCCCCTTTATAATCTGCCTTTAGAACATCCCGAATGGCTAACATGGCAGCGATTTTATCTCGATCATCCTGACCAATATCCCCAAACAGGCATTTGTCCTTGCAGGGAATTTGTTTCACCTTTAACCCCCCAAGCACAAGTCTATGCCGGTACTGTCGAAAAAAGGGGCGATCGCCAATTTGTATTCAATCTAGAATCCTCCAAACTACAATTAATCACTCTCCATCCCCAAGTGCATACATGGCTAGAACAACTTCATGATTCAGCAAAAGTTGAAGTCAAAGGACGTATTAATCAA
>JBIKYI010000493.1:0-3100 GCA_044355355.1 Limnothrix sp.
TAGAGCAAATTATGTAAAAAAAGTTTTGATAATTTCACTAATTTCTTGAGGATGAGTCTGAACAAAATCATGATCCGCATCTGCAATCACTTTTAATTGAGCTGTCTTAATTTTTTGCACGTAAGTTTCACTATGCCAGTGGGGAATAGTCGTATCATTTTCTGCGGCAATCACCATTGTCTCCAGGGAAATTTGGTGTATTTCTTGCTCCACTGTATCAACAGCATCTGTTGGTTTTAAGCGACTTTTTAACATCGCAGCCGCAGCAGGTTGGGTCATTAAAGCATGGCGGGCTTCTGCAATTTTTTGATATTCAGCTTCTTTTCCTTGCCAAGATAAATAAGGTCGATAAAGGGCGATCGCCCAATCGACCAATTTCGTTTGCCAAAGTAAAGGTTTGAGGTGATCGTAACGTCCAACAAAACTATCATCACGAATGCCCGCAGGAGCAACCAAACCTAACTTTTTTAGATCTGTTTGATGTTGAATAGCATAGGCAGAAGCAACCCAAGCACCATAGGAATAGCCTAATAAATATGTTTTATTAAGCCCTAGACTATCAATAAATGACTTAAGAAAATCAACCTGATCATGGATTAAATAGTTTATTTTTGGCTTAGCAGAATCACCAAATCCTAATAACTCTAAATTAAAACATTGAAAATTAGAGCTTAATTCTTTGACCAAAGGTTCTAATGTGGAAGCATCACCAAAAAAACCATGTAATAAAATTAATGATTCCCCTTGTCCTTGAACTGTATAGGCAGCTTGATAATCACCTAACTGAATAAACTTTTTCATTTCTAATGATTAATAACTGGTTGCTTTGTTGTGAATGCTTGTTCAATGATATCAACTGCCTTGTCAACCCCGCCAGCAGAGTGAATTTGTGATTGTAATCGTTGAGCATTTTCGCGGTAAGAAGCGGTGCTTAAAACTTGATTAATGGTTTGCTGTAATTTTTGGGCTGATAACTGTTTTAAATTAAGAAATTCCCCGACACCAGACCAAGCAATTCGGGCAGCAATACCAGGCTGATCATTCGTGATGGGAATTGCCACCAAAGGAACACCATAGGTTAATGATTCAAGAGTCGTATTCATCCCTGCATGGGTAATCGTTAATGTTGCCTTTTGTAGTAATTCAATTTGCGGTGCATAACGAACAACTAATGGTTTGCCTTCAAGGATAGAAATATCCTCTGGAGCCATAGCACCGCCCAGGGAAATCACTAACTGAACATCGAGATCTTTGCAAGCACTAGCGATGATTTGAAAGACGTGATCAAGGCGATTTTGCAAGGTTCCCATAGAGGCATAAATTAGGGGTTGACTTGTTAGTTGATCCCAAGGAAAATCTATTTTTTTTCGGCTAGTCGTGCTGTGATATGGTCCCGTAAAGTGAAAATGATTGGCTAGTTTCTTGCGAGGAAATTCCAAAGCAGCAGGTTCTTGGCAGAGAATTGCCAGGGGTGAATCAAAATTTTGGGGATTAGGTAAATTATGCTTTTTCCGAAATTCTCTAGCTGGTTTTTGAATGGACTTACCAATGAATGAACCGATTTGATGCATAGTTTCATTTCTGAGCTTTGCCCACCATGTATCGTGATAAGCCCAAGTCATAAAAACAGGTGGAATACTTGCTTCTTGATTAAAAGGCAAAGCACTACAAACGGTCACATAGGGTATTTGTAAATAGTCGGCGATCGCCGCCCCTTCGACGGTGGATTGATCGACCACCATCCCATCAAGGTTTAATTTCTTACAGGCGATCGCTGCATCTTTAAGCACAACAGTAGTTAGCTTTTTAAAAAAATCTATGGTGTAGAGAAGTGCAGAAATTCCTTCTAATTCCCCTAAGGTGGCAAACATCCCTTCAATACTACCTTTAGGAAAATCCTTTACAGCCATTGGCGCAAAATCAATACCCGCAGCTTTCACTTTCTCTTGAGCATCTTCCACTCCCAAAAAAGTAACTTGATGACCTTTCTTTTGTAAAGCCTCACCGATAGGAAGCATTGTATTAAGATGACCCGTTTCAGCAGGACAATATAAACCAATATGCATTTTTAATACTTGATTTCAAACAATGATGTTCTAATTAGCTTTAAAGACATGAATCTTAATTTTTATCGAATTTCAATTAGCTGATACAATGTGAGGGGAAATTATAGGTTTAACACAATGTTGTCAGATGATAAATATCTAAAAAAAATTGTTGATCTTTCCTTTAAACCTGTTTTTATCATAGGATCTCATCGTTCAGGGACAACTCTACTATATGAAATTCTTTCACAAAATAAAAGTTTTGAATATGTCAATGCTTATCATGTCATCAAATATGATCAGATATTAGCAAATCATATTGCAGGAATTGAAGAAAAAGCGATTAAAGAGCTATCAGAAGAATTTATTCAATCCGGCATAAATGATCGTGTTTTTGACAGTATTAAGGTGACACCAGAATTGCCAGAAGAATATGGATTTATTCTCAAAAATAAAGGATTTGAAAATTTTCTAAATGAGTCAAGCTTAGACTTATTCCGAGAAATGTGTCGTAAAATTCATTTCATCCATAATAGACAATATATTTTACTAAAAAATCCATGGTGTTTTCCTCATTTTATGTTCATTAAAACTGCATTTCCAGATGCAAAATTTATTTTTATCCATCGGAATCCGATTCATGTCATCAACTCTAAACTGAAAGCTGTTAGAAAAACATTGTCCGAATGGAGTCCTTACACAGCACTAGTATCTTTGAGATATCAATCAATTTTCAAAAATCCTTTAAAGCGTGCATTTTTTAGTTTTGTCTATTCTCCTTATCTCAATCGCGGTGTTATCCGAACTACAAATCAAGCGATTGAAGCAACCCAATATTACTTAGAAAATATTTCTGAATTACGAGAGAGTGACTACTTCGAAACAACTTACGAAAACCTCTGCTCTAATCCCAATGAAGAAATTCAATCCGCCAATTCAAGTATGAAGTGCAACAGGTTCTGATGATGACAGCAAGAATACTTCACTCGGAGTGCGATAGTCAAGCGATTTTCTTGGTCGATTATTAATTAAATCTACCACCTTATTCAACTCCT
>JBIKYI010000507.1:0-2996 GCA_044355355.1 Limnothrix sp.
CGGGATAGACCACATCGATGCCCGTCCCTAACACGGCAATGGTGCGCCCCGAAACCTTGAGACAGGCACTATGGGCAACACCATCAATACCCTTTGCCATGCCAGAGACAATCGTAAAGCCGGATTGGGCAAGGGCTGCACTAATATTCGCTGTCCACCGTTTGCCATGCTCGGTCGGGTGACGGGTTCCCACCATGGCGATCGCCGGAATTTTGCCCTGATTTTC
Source organism: Limnothrix sp. (assembly GCA_044355355.1). GTDB lineage: Bacteria > Cyanobacteriota > Cyanobacteriia > Cyanobacteriales > MRBY01 > MRBY01. The sequence goes on from JBIKYI010000507.1 coordinate 227, forward strand.
CTGGCTGTTCACCTTGCCCCGGTAATACAAAATCGGTGGTGGACTGGGAATTTCTAGTAACAACTTCGGGTAATCGGCATCCGCTGGTGTCCAAAATTGCGGATTTTTCGCAAGATGTTGCGCGTAAACCTGTTCCGGTTGGATCGGCGATCGCCCCGCAACAATCTGCTCCACCAACTTTCCACCCAGCCCCTCAACCCGACCCAAATCCGCCGCCCTTGCTTGCCAAGCCATTTCTAGAGAGCCAAACTCCCGCCAAATCCGCTTCAACAAAACAGGTCCCACCCCCTTAAGCTGCGACCAAGCCACCCAATAATACTGTTCCATCACCCGTAAAAATAACGACTAAAACAACAACCAATAAAAATTATTAGCAAAACTACTTGAGAATTACTTGCATTAGTTGCTACAATCATTCCCACATTGGCAACCATAACATTCATAACATTATTTATTCTGGAGCTATATGAAAATTCGTTCTTTCTCGCTCTTTGGAGTCCTGTTAGGGCTTGCGTTAGCCGCAGGCTGCACCCCCCAAACACCAGAGGCAACCCCCGGAGAAGCCGCCGCCCCCACGGCAACCCCCCCCGCTAATGCAGGAGAAATCAACCTTTATTCCTCGCGCCACTATGACAGTGATGCTGAACTTTATGAGAAGTTTTCGCAAGCAACTGGAATTAAAGTCAATCTGATTGAAGGCAGTGACGATGAATTACTGGAGCGCATTAAGAATGAGGGCGCAAATAGTCCGGCGGATGTGTTGATCACCGTCGATGTAGCTAGACTCTGGCGATCGCAACAGGACGGTTTATTGCAACCCTTCACCTCAGAATTCTTGACCAGTGCCATTCCCGCCCAATTGCGCAGCAGCGATAACACTTGGTTTGGACTCACAAAACGCGCCAGAATCATCGTTTACAACACCGACAAAGTAAAAGAATCAGAACTCTCCACCTATGAAGACCTCGTCAATCCAAAATGGAAAGGACGTTTCTGTATCCGTAGTTCTGGCAATACCTATAACCAGTCCCTCATCGCCGCCCAGATCGTCGAAAAGGGAGAAGCCGCCACAGAAGCTTGGGTCAAAGGCTTAGTTGCCAACTTTGCCAGAGAACCCGAAGGCAACGACACAGACCAAATCCAAGCCGTTGCTTCCGGACAATGCGATATTGCCCTTGTCAATAGTTATTATGTTGCTCGCCTAAAAGCCTCCGAGGATCCCCAGGATCAAGAAATCGTCGCTAATATTGGCGCATTTTTCCCCAACCAGAATGCTGGGGGAACCCACATCAATATCAGCGGTGCAGGCATTGCAGCAAATGCTCCTAACCTGGAACAGGCAAAGGATTTTATGGAATTTATGGTGACCCCAGAAGCCCAGGAAATTTTTGCTAACAATAACAATGAATATCCGGTTATTGCCGATCTTACGCCGAATGCAGTAGTAGCACAGTTTGGCGAATGGCAAGCATCAACACTTCCCCTCGAAAGTTTCGGTGAGAAGAATGCTGATGCCGTTAAGCTCATGGATCGGGCTGGTTGGAAGTAGGCGTTTAAATTAGCGATCGCCCCTCAAGTTTTCCTCAAGTGTGTCTTAAGAGATATCTTCTATGAATTTAGGAGATATCTTTTTCTTGCTAACATGCTTGCTAATATCCTGAGTGAAGACTTACAAAGATCTAAAACAAATCTAAAATAAAAATCGCCAGCAACCCGAATTACCCCAAAAGAAATATTAAGTTTAATCAACAATTAGACATTGTTCGTAAAGAAACTTAATGGCAAAACCCCTTAAAAACCGCTAATCTACCAACCTAAGCCGCTTTTTTAGCTTGGCAACTTTTTTTAAAATCTCTTTGAATTTTTAATAGTTATTCGTCCTATCAGAAGGCAAGGTATTTATTCCTATGGTCGCTAACCTAGCAACAATGTTACGAGAAGGAACTAAGACTTCCCACACCATGGCAGAGAACGTTGGCTTTGTGAAGTGCTTCCTCAAAGGTGTTGTCGAAAAGAAATCCTACCGGAAGTTAGTCACGGATCTCTATTTTGTCTATTCGGCAATGGAAGAGGAGATGGAGCGTCTCAAGGATCATCCCATCGTCTCGAAGATTTATTTCCCTGAACTCAACCGTAAGAAGAGTCTAGAAACGGATTTACGTTACTATTACGGCGCGAATTGGCAGGCTGAAGCGAAGATTACTCCCGCTGGTCAAGCCTATGTGGATCGCATCCATGAAGTGGCACAAACTGCCCCTGAGTTGTTGATCAGCCATTCCTATACCCGTTATTTGGGTGACCTGTCCGGTGGTCAGATCCTCAAGAAAATTGCGCAGAATGCCATGAACTTGGACGGTCAAGGGACTGCGTTCTATGAGTTTGAGCAAATCGACGATGAGAAGGCGTTCAAGGACATGTACCGTGCGGCGATGAATGGTCTCGATGTCGAGCAGGAAATGGCAGACCGCATTGTGGCGGAGGCGAATGATGCCTTTGGTATGAACATGAAGATGTTCCAGGAAATGGAAGGTAATCTTGTTAAGGCGATCGGTACGATGCTGTTCAATACCCTCACTCGCCGTCGTGCGAAGGGCAGTACTGAAATGACCCCCGCCGAGAACTAAGGGCAACTGAACTGCTTTAGATCAATTGCTTTAGATTTGCATCTCAAACCTCAAATCCGATCAATCCCTAACTTTTACTTACGGTTGGGGATTTTTTTTCGTTTGGTTGTTTTTCTCAATCTTGTCTATCGAGTGTCTGATCGCAT